>JAPCJI010000003.1 GCA_027887005.1 Nitrososphaerota archaeon | reverse complement strand
TTGGCGACTGTTCCCGAATCATCGGTCGTAGAAGCACTGGTGAAGGGCGGGTTCTCGAGCGCGAGGCAACCCTTCGAGAAGACTGGGATCAAGACAGATGCCCGGTACGAGGACGTGGTGGAAGCGGTCAGGGTCGCAGCGGGCTAGCCGACGTCAGGGCTCTTCCTTTCCACCCTTCGCAGTAGTAGTAGAGCTCTGAGCTTGCGCTCCTGCTCGCTGCAGGTTTCAGGGGGTGCACAGACTCGAAACACCGTTCGAATATGTGCCTAACCTCCGGAGACCTCTCCCCCTCGAAAAGCTTCAGGAACGCGTCCCTCCCAGGCTTAAGGATGGTTTCACAGAGCTTCAGCACGTGCAGCGTGAGGTCGACCTGGAGAGTCTGGTCGAGTTCCCAGACCCCTGAGACGGACGGAGCCAGGTCCGAGAGCACCGCGTCTGCCTTCCCCCCTAGGATGGATTCAAGCTTGGCGATGACGCCCTTGTCGAAGACGTCTCCCTGGATGTTCCTGAGGTTCTTCCGCTTGACGCGTATCTCGTGAAGGTCGACCCCGACTGCCAACCCCGTGGGCCCCACCATCTCACTGGCGACCTGCACCCATCCTCCAGGAGCGGCGCCAAAGTCCACCACCTTGTCCCCCTCGCGGATGAACCCGAACTTCTCGTTGGCCTCAATGAGCTTGAAGGCCGCACGGCTCTTGTATCCCTGCTCTTTGGCGAGCCGCCTGTAAAGGTCCTTCCTAGCCTCCTGGAGCCTCATCGCTTCGCTAGCTCTTCAGGGTAAAAGCGAGAGGGGAGGAGAGAGGCGGCTGTAGCGTCTTCGGAGAATCCGTCGATCCCACGTCTGATCACCTTCATCTTGGGATTGAACTCGACCATGACCTGCCTGCACGCGCCGCAGGGCCTCGTGAAGTCCTCCGACTTGCCTACGACCGCTATGGCGACGATGTCCCTGTGCCCCTCGGAGACAGCCTTGAAGATGGCGGTCCTCTCCGCGCAGCAGGACAGGCCGTAGGAGACGTTCTCAATGTTGGAGCCGCTGAATATCTTCCCTCCCGAGGTCAGTACGGCGGCCCCGATTTTCACCTTGGAGTATGGAGAATAGGCGCTGGCCCGGGCCTTGGTCGCGGCTTCCACTATCGATTCGAACTTCTCGCTGCGTGCCATGGGGGATTACCTTGCCGGAACTGGGTCAGCCTGAGGGGCTTGCATCTGAGCGACCCGCGCCTCCTCGATCACCCAGGGGCCTATCCAGGGACAGATGTAGGGGTTGATCTGTCCGTCGATGGAGCACTTCGACTCGAACTGGCACACGATGCATGGTGCCTTCTCGATGGAGGTCATGTCGGTGGGGAAGCGAAGGGGCGTGAGCTTGTAGGTCCACCTTCCCTCTTCGAGGACCTTCACGCGACCGATCAGTCCTCTCCTCTCGAGCCGGATCGCGAGCCTGGAGCCGTCTCGGCTGGTAAGCCCCAGCTCCTTCCAGATTTCGCTCTGGAGCACCCCTTCCCTTCCGCGCTCCACTACTAGCTTGTACACCCTCGAGGTCAGGTCGACGAGCTCTTCCTCAGTCCTCTCGACAGGGCGGGGCGCCTCCTCCTTCTTCTTTGCTCGGGCACCTTCCTTCTGGGCGCGAGGCTTCGGCGCCTTCGAAGGGCGAGAGCGCTTTGCGGCGGCCTTGTGTTTGGTCATTTCGCAGGCGCGAACTCCTGTCTGATGACGAAGTTGTCCAGGATCTCCCTGCACCTGTTTCTGACCGTGACCTCCGTCACTTCGGCGAACTCCGCGACCTCTCTCTGCGGGAGGTGCTCCCCTATCATGACCGAAGAGAGATAGACGTAGGCCGCAGCCAACCCCGCCGGAGCCTTGCCGCTGGAAATCTTCGAGTCGTTGGTCTTCCTCGAAAGGGTGAGGGCGAGGATTTCCACCCTCGGGTTGATCTTAGCCATGTTGATGAGCTTGGAAATGTACTTCTCGACTGACGGCGGAGGCACGTATTCCTTCTCCACCTCTTTCAGAACCAGCCTGAAGTACCGGGCCACGCTCCCCTTTTCCATGCCCGCTGCCCTCGCCACTTCCTTTAGGGTCCTCGAGACTCCGCACTTCCTGCACGCGAGATAGACCGTGGCTGCGGTCATGCCGAGGATGGACTTGCTCTTCGCCACCTTCATCCTCGCGGACGTCCTGTAGACCTGGGCGGCAGTTTCGGCCACGTTGTCAGGGAGGTTTAGGGCCTCACAGAGCTCTGATATCTTCGACAGCACGTTGGAGAGCCCCCGCTCTTCGCTGTTTATCGTCCTAGAGCGGCTCTGCCACTTCCGCATCTTCTCCACCGTGGCGCGCATCGCCGGGTCGAGGTATTTTCCGTGGGAGTCGCGCATGGTTCTGCTGATTTCGGTCGTCAGGCCCATATCGTGTAGGGAAAGGGTGGTGGGGGCGCCTACCCGGACCCTCTTGTTCTTCTCCTCGAGGTCCATGGCCTTCCATTCCGGGCCCCCGTCCGCCGGAGCGTAGGTCACGTAGCCGCAGGTCGGGCAGACCTGCTCGCCCTTCTCAGTGTCCCCGATCAGTCTGTTTCCGCAGACCGGGCAAGACGTCCTAAAAGCGTCATCTCCGCGGCTGTTCCAAAGGCTCATTCCGCTCACCTTTCGACGAAAACGGGGTCCCCCGTTTTCCCAAGCTTCGCGGTCACAACCGAGGCAGACGCATAGGGCGCCTTCACCGGTCCGATCAGCTCGCCCACTCTCCCCAGTTTCCTTCCCTTTTCGTCGTGGAGGTACGCACCGGGTCTGACTTCTTTGGAAAGGCGCACGATAAGTCGGCCGCTCTTGGCCTGATGAAGCAAAATACCGACCTGTAACAAGAAAATTTCACGGCCGTCTCCTTGCCTTTAAACCTTCGTGGCTCGTCCGGGTTTTTTCTGGCCCGACCGGCCGGAGGACTGTTTCTTCAGAGCCATGCCCCTTACGACCGAGAGTTCCCTTGCGACGCTCTGCACGGCCTTGCGCTTGGGGCCGGACTTCGTGACCGATACGTAGCCGGATTGCTTCGCCGGGGAATTGGGGTACTTCGCGGACTGGAGCAGGGGCTTCAGATTGAGCCTGCGGCAGGCCTCGGCGAGCTCGTCGAGGGTCGGAGCCCTGGTCGCTGAGCTAAGTGGGACGCGCCTCCCTTCTCTCCGCTTGAGCTCTGAATCGAAATAGTCCAGCCAGATAACGAGCCTTTCGTATTCCTTCATTTCTTGGTCGTCAGGACTGCGTTGACGACTCCATCATCGGTGGGACGCGAGGTCACGACCGCCTCTCCCGCATCGGTTTCGATGACTGCACCCTTGGTGATGACCCCCCGCCTTTCGTAGTCCCTGTTGGCCGGGCTCTTCTTGACCCGGAGGATCTTGGACTTGCCCGTCTTCCCCGACGAATCCGAGACGTTGGCGAATTCAGAAAAGGTCAGGCCGACGCTCACCCTCCCCCCTCTCCTCCTGCTCGGGCGCCCCGCAGTGGGGCCCACCAGCGGTTCGATGGCATAGCCGTCCCGTTCGTAGGCCCTTCTGCCTCTTGAAGGCCGGGACCTTCCGCCGGTGTTCTTTCGCTTCGTCAGGTTCTCAATCGGTCGAGTCAACCAGCTCTATTCCTTGAAAAGAGCGCCCACTTCCGCCTGGTGTTAAGCGTTGCCATCATTTCAGCGTCAAGTTTCTGGCTTCGAGCTGCCGCTTCAGGGTGGGGGTGTCGATGCTCAGTCCGAAGTACTCGGCGAACCTCCCCGTCGTCCGGTACGCCTTGCTCCGACCCTGTCTATCGCTAACTACGAACCCCACCTCTTCCAGCTCCTTCAGGTGCTGGTAGGCCGTGGAGCCCCGCTTGAGCACAAGTTCACTGGACATGATTGGCTGGAAGAAGGCGATGAAGGAGAGGGTCCTGAGTGCCGCCCGGGAGAGGAGGGGCCGCGTCGCGAACCTCCTAGCTACCTGGGTGTACTGCGCCTTGAGTTGCATCGCGAACCTGGAGCCGGGATACTCCACGACTTCGACGGCGGTCATGCTCGAATTGACCAGTTTGGCGATCTCCCTGACCATGGCGGCCGCCTTCCTCTCGGAAGAAGTACCGGCGACCTTCGCTATTTCGATGGAGCTGATGGGGCGTCCCGCGGAGTAGAGCGCGGCCTCCACCTTCGCTAGCATTTCCTTCGGAGGTTGGCCTTTCTGGGTCTCACTCAAGCTGGCCCACCGAGACGACAAGGGCGTCTTCGTCGGTTTCCTCCTGTTCGATGACGACCTCGCCGCTGTTGGCCGCGAAAAGAAGTAGGATGAAGACACGTGCGGCGCCGATGGGGTCTAGGCCTCTTGTCAGCTCGGAGAGCAGCACCTTGCCTGTGGCCCTTAGCCTTTCGACCAGTATCTTTCGGTACTCGGAAAGGATGGCCTGCAGAGCGATGACGTAGTCTTCTAGGTTGGGCGCGGGAAGCTCCGCCACTGATACCACGCTGGGCTCTCCCCCCTGCTCGTGGACGATGATGTCCTGCAGGATCCTGGTCAGCTCCTCGAAGAGCTCGTCGACGTTCGTGGAGTAGACTTCGTAGCGGAAGGGCATGACGATGATCTGGGGTGGCTCGGAGCCATCGAGGTACCTTTGCTGGGCTCTCAGCCTCTCGAAGAGGAACAGGGACTCCACTTTGAAATGGTATATGGTGGCCGAGGAGAGGGCCGCGGTCCCCGCTGCCCTCATGTCGATCAGCTCAGACTGGCTTATGGTGCGAAAGAAGAGGTCGAGAAGCTCGGTGAGATTGATCTCCCAGGGCTTTAGCTTGGCGCGGGAAGGGTCGATCAGCATGTTCAGGGGGGGCCTGGACAGGAAGCCTGACTCAGCCACGGTGCGGCACCTCGGCTGGTCTGTAGTGCATCACCCGCGAGATCCCGCTGGCCGAGTAGACACCGTAGGTCATGTCGCTCTCCGCGACGAAGGCGTCCCTCAGGGTTATGGCGATTATCTGCGCCTCGGAGGACCTCTCCTTGAAGAAGTGCGCGAGGCTGTTGGAGTTCACCGCGTCGAGGGCAGCGTCGATCTCGTCGAAGAGGTAGAATGGGTGGGACTGGACGGACTGCATCGCAAGTATCATGGAGACCCCCGTCACCGCCCGCTGCCCTCCGCTGTGTTGCGATGATTCCCGAAGGCCGTTGCCGAAGTCTGCGCGTAGGATCACACCCCCGGAGAAGACCTCGTCCGGGTTCTCCAGCTCCAGGGCCGAATCCCCTCCCGTGAGGCGCATGAAAATTTCGCTGAACCCGGTGCTGACCCTCTCGAAGGCGGACATGAAGACCTTCGTCTTCTCCCCTTCGACGCTTTCGAGGAATTTGATGATGGAGTTCCTCTCTCTCTCTAGCTCGTTGTGCCTGACCGAGAGGCTCTTGTAGTTCACGTACATCTCTGTGTACTGTCTGTCGGCGCTCCTATTGACGGAGCTTACCACCAGCTGATACTCGGATTCGAGCTCTGATAACAGCGATTCGCTTCCTTCGAAGGTCTCCAATTCCTGCGTGTAGCCGAGCATCCTCAGGCTCCCCAGCGCCTCCTCCAGCTTCTCGGTGACCGAGGAGACCTGGCTGGCGAGGGTGAACAGGTCCTTCTGGTTTCCTGCGACGGAGCGCGTGACCGTGTCTCTTTCCTCCTTGAGCTTCTTGGTCCGGGCGTCGAACTCGTCGAGCACCGGTTGGCTCCGCTTTGAAGAGTCGAGCAGCTTCTGGATCTGTGATTCGAGGAGGGCCTTCTGGTCTCTCAGCTCCCTTATGGTCCTGGGCGCCTCCCTCTGGACTAGCTTGAAGTTGCGGAGGTCCTCGGTCGCGTTCTCGAGGTCCATCTCGTTGTCCTCCAGCCCCCTCAGGAGCACGTTCTCCAGGTTCGCCTTCTCCCTGGAGAGGGTTAGGTTCAGGTCCTGGATCCTGTTCCTGACCGAGTCTATCTCAGAGGAGAGGGATTGCTTCGCGGCGTCGATTTCGGAGAGCATCTGGTCCAGGCCCAGCGCTTGGGTGTCGGCAAGAACCAGCTGGAGGGAAGCGACCCCCCTCGATATCGACTCCTTCCTCTGCGAGTTTAGCTTGAGTTTCGACTCCAGGCGTTCCACGACGCCCACCTGCTTTTGGTACTCGGAGCTCATGTTCCTGAATATGCTCCTGTACCTGTTGGCGATGCGGGTGACAGTGGTAGCCTCTGCCTTCAGGCTGGTCGCGGAGACGATCTTCTTGACGCGCTCCTTCATTATCGAGCGGGAGTCCGACTCGATAGTTTCCAGTTCCGACCTCCGCCTGTCTATCGCCCCCTTTAGGGCCCCCACTGCGTCTTCGACCTCGCTTATCCCTTCGATGTTCTCGAGGCCCTCCATCAGATTGACCAGGACCTCCTGGTAGCCGTAGGAGAAGGCCTTCCCGCCGGGCTCGAATGATTCGCCGTTTACCGTGACAGCCCTCACCCCCTCAGACGCGAGGATGTAGCCGATGGCTTCGGTGTCCACCAGCACGGAGTCGCCTGCGAGGAAGTTCACGAGGCCTGTGAACTCATCTTCGCATTTTATCACCGCCGAAAGGGGACCCATCACGCCGGCTGATTTGCCGATGTCGACCGCCTTTGCGTCCTCCACCTCGCTCAGCGGGATGACCGAGAACGCCTTCGCCTTCAGGGACTTCGCTGCCTTGATCAGCTGCGTCATGGACCGCAGGTCCTGGACTATGAACGCGCCCATCCACTTGCCCATCACCGCGTTCACTGCCTTCGAATAGGTATGGGGATACTTCATCAGCTGGCCCAGGCGCCCGACGTAGCCGGGGACACCCCCGTTGTCGCAGAACTCCTGAAGTTTGAGCTGGCCGCTCCGCTCTCCTGCGAGGCTCTCGGACATGTGGCGGAAGGCCTCCTCCCTGGAGACCTCTGCCCCCGCCTTCTCGAGGATCCTGGACGCGTTCTCGATCGACGAGACGAGCTTGTCCCGCGTCTTCTCGACGCCCGAGAGGTCCTCGTCAATCTTGCTGAGTTCCTTGGTGGAGCCGTCGTAGAGCCCGAAGAGCTTCGTCGTGTTCTCCTCCAGCTTGCTGAGCACTTCCGAGTAGCCGTCGACCCTGAGCTTGAGCTCGTCGAGCCTCTTCCTCTCGACGCCGAGGTTCGCGCTGGCCGCGTTTATGGCGAGGTCGGCCTGGCTCACCTTCGGGGTCAGGTCGGCAAGTCGGACCTGGACCCGGGCGGACTGCTTTCCTTTCCTTTCGATGGTCGAGCGGAGCTCCTCCCCTGCGTTGAAGAATTCTTTCAGTCGGGCGGCCGATTCGGCGTGGCGGGAGTCGAGCTTGGAAATCTCTGCGGTGAGCTGTCTGACGTTTGTGTTGGCTGCGTTGACTTCCTTCTGCTTCGCTGAAACAGTCTGTTTGAGTTGTGGGATGGTTTCAGCTTCCAGGTCGGCGACGTTCCTTTCAGCCGACTGAAGGTCAGCCTCCTGGGTCTCGAGCTCGTTCTTCACGTCCCGGAGCTCGTACTGCAGTTCCATCTGGCTTGCACCTCCTCCCTGTATGATATCGACGATGAACCGGTTCTTCTCGCTCTCCACTTCTCCCACTTTGTTCTCGAGGACTGCCAAGCGGGCAGACAGGTCGGTGATCCTTCCGGCGAACTCCTGTTCCTGGGCCTTCAGTGCGGAGACTTTCTCCCTCAGCTCTCCAATCCTCCCCGATGTCCGCACCGCGGTCAGCCAGTTGATCTGGTCTTCAAGGAGCTTGTACCTCGCCAGGTCTGTCCTCTGGGAGTCCAGGCCTTCGAGGGTGCTCCGCATCTCCCCTATGCGAGCCATCGCGACCTCCAGCCTCTGGTCTGCCTGGCCCAGCTGCCTCTGGGCTTCGGCCTTCCTTTCGTCGAACTTCGAGATGCCGACCACGCTTTCAATGACCTTCCTCTTTTCCTCCGGACTGAGGTCCGCCAGCTTCGTCGCGGCGCCCTGGGCGACGATGTTGAAGCCTCCCGGGGAAAGGCCAGCCAGGTCGAGTATCTCGGTCAGGGTGGAGCGGGTCGTCTTCCGCCCGTTGACGTAGTAGGTGTTGTCGCCGTCGTCCTTCAGGTCCCTCGTAACAGTCACGAGATCAGAGTCGACTGGGACCTCACGGTCAGAATTGTCGAACTGAATGGTGACCCTGCATGAAGTGGGCTTCCCCTGCGAAGGCGCGTCTTCTTTCTTGGGGTCGAATATCACACCGGACAGCTTGCTGTTGCCTGAGCGCAGGGCCTTCGGGGAATTCTCTCCGAGCGCGAACGTGATTGCGTCTGCGATGTTGGATTTCCCGCTGCCGTTCGGCCCAGTGATTACTGTGAACCCTTTCTCGAAGTTTACGACCGCAGTTCGCGGGCCTGAGGACTTGAACCCTCTCATCTCTAGCCTGCGAATGTACGTCACTGTTCGGATTGCCCCGAACATGTGACACGTTTGAGAAGCAATATAAGCGCTTGGTTTGGGAAAGCGAGAACTTGACGGTTTACGCCCAAAGGCGCAAACGACTGCTCTCCCTGGCTCGAGGGAAGCAGGTTGTCGCCATGACGGGGGCCAACATCTTCTACCTGACTTCTTTCTGGGGCAGCGGGGCCGCAATAGTTCTCCCTGACAAAACGGTGGTCGTTACGAGCCCCCTGGAGGCCGACAGGGTCGCGGAGTTGGGGGAAGAGGTCGAGGTGGTCGTCGCGAAGAGGTGGAAGGACGACCCCCAGGTCCTCATGAGACAGCTTGAGAGGGGGGGCGCTGTGGTGGACGACGACCGGATGAATAGAAGGTCGCCCAGGTTCAAGGTCGAGCCCGCACTCTTCCTCGAGGCACGAAGGACCAAGGACGAGGTGGAGATTGAGAGGATAGAGACGGCGTCCAGGGGGCTGGATAGGGTGTTCGAGGCCTTGACCAGGGAGCTGAGGCCCGGACGGACAGAGTGGGAGGTAGCCGCCGAGGTCATGAAGGTGGCGACTGCCAACGAGCTTACCCCGTCGGGGTCCGACTCTGCCCTTAGCCCCGCCATAGTGGCATCTGGGGAAAACGGGGCGCTCCCGCACTCCGAGCTCACGGGGAGGAAGATCCGGAGGGGAGACTTCGTTGTCGCGGACATCTTCTTCAGGTACAAGGGTTACAATTCTGATGAGACCCGAACTTTCGCTGTTGGTTCCTCCACCCGAGAGATGAGGGCGCACTACGCAGCCGTCTTAGAGGCGCAGGAATCAGCGCTTGACCTGGTGCGAGTGGGTACGCCCTGCGGAGACGTTCATGAGGCCGCAGTCAGGGTTTTGAAAAGGCACGGGGTCGACAGGTACCTGAACCACAGCGTGGGACATGGTGTGGGCATCGACATCCACGAACTGCCATCAATCGCGAGGGGGAGCAAGGGCAGACTCCTCGCCAACGACGTGGTGACCGACGAGCCTGGGGTCTACCTGCCTGGCAGATACGGGATTCGGATTGAAGATACGGTGAAAACGGGAAGCAAACCTATGGTCCTGACAAGGTTCACGAAGGAACTGCTGACCGTGGGCTAACCTTCCCTTAAGGGCTCGAGAACCCGCGCGGGATGAATCCCGACTTCCAGAACCTCGACCCGAGGTTTGAGGGGGGATGCTCTGAAGGCTTTCACGACCCGCGCGGCACGGCCTTCGGGGGTGAGCGCGTGGACGGCGTGCCCGATCATGTTCTGGCTCGCGTGACTTGCCCCAGCATCCTTCGCCATCCTCACCAGGCTAAGGACCTTGGGTGTCATCAGGCCGAGGTCCTCTGCGAACCTCTCCCCCTCGGTAGCAAGCCGCTCGAGGGTCGGTTCCGCCACGAACCTGCGCAGGGACGCGTCTCCGAGTCTGTTGATCGTCCTGGTCGTATCAGGTTTCGAGAGCGCGTCGCTCTTTCTGAACGGGGCGAGCGAGGCAGTCACAAGCCTCGTCCCTTCTGGCACATTGACGTTGAGGAACTTGGACACCCCGGGAGCACCCGCCTTGGTTATGGCCCCTGCTCCTGTCCCTTCGAAGGTGACCGAGACTGTGCCGAGGCCTGTCTGCTGGACGATGTCAGCGACGTGAGCGTGGTAGGCTATGTCTTTCGGGAGCAGCCTCAGTCCCAGGGCAGCCGCGACCGCGTATACCCCAGATATTGCAGCTGCTGCGCTCGCACCGAACCCGAAGCCGATGGGAATCTGCATCGACTGCTCTAGGACCAATCCACCACGGGGATGGCCATGCCCATCCAGGAGGAGTTCGACCGCCTTGCGCGTCGTTGTCGCCCTGTATGCGGGGTCGCCGTCCACGATGATCTCGGTTTGCTCTTGACTCCCAGGGATGAATTTGGCTCTGGTGACCACGCCCCTGGAAAGGACGTATCCACCCCCGGTGGCGCCCGCATTTCGGAAGTTCCCGTCCTTGGAAGGGTCGTAGTGGACGCTGAAGAAGTTGGTTATAGCTCCCGGGGCGAAGGCAGTGGCGATCCTACTTTGCAGCCTGTTTCGCCTGCAGCCTATTTCCAGCGATGGCGCCAGTGATCGGCGCGGCGATGAGAACGACAACTGCGGCGATTTCGAAATAGAGGGGAGAGAAACCAGTTACTGGGTTCGGGAACGAGAAGAGGAAGAGGACAGCACCCAGCACGATGAAAGTAGCCCCGAACGAAAGTGCAATCGCAGTCTGTCTTGGCTTTAGGCTGCTGGCCCACTGCGGCTCGTAGGAGAGTATGTTGGTTCGGCCGTAGAGTGGCCGTACAGCCCGGATGAGAATCGGGACTCCTAGAAGCACAGCAGGAATCGAGGTCGTGTTCCAGAAGACAACGAACCCGAGGACAAGCGAGGTCGGCAGTGCAAGGAACAGCACGACAGCGATGGCCGCAATGAAGTTGCCAAGGGTAACGAAAGAAATCGTAGCGGCCACGAAGCCTGTCCACGACCCGTACCTCTTCGCAAACCATCCGAGGAACAGTATTCCCACGAAGTTAGCTGGAACCCCTGCAACGAGGCTCAGCACTGGGGTTGTGGCTCCAAGCGGGACAAGGAAGACTACGTCCCCTATGAATGTGCCAATGCCCGCCCCGATGGCTGCGGGAAAAGTATCCGAGACGATGACAAAGAATGCCGGTAGGAATACTCCAATCAGTAGCTGACCGACATGCCAGGGAGTCGGTATTGGGGCGGTAATCGCCTTTCCAAGGACGTAGGAAACTGCGGTCACGACAATTACTGCAATTTTGGTCCCGAGGCTTGTGCCGGCATTGCCTGGCGAGGCTTTCATCTGGCGAAGTCAACGTGGTTTTTCTATATCAATATGGCCTCTATAGTTTACAAGTGCCTCTAGAGTCACCTACCGCGCCACGGGGCAATGTCTTCGAACCTCTCAAGTCACCAAGGCGTCCCTACCTCCGGCCATTTCCCAAATAAGTAGGGGAAAACCTGGGCCGGTTAGCGATGGTGACCAAGATCCGCTGGTCTCGTGTCAGGTCAGCCTCCCTGTTGGGCGTATTCCTGTTCATCTTTGCTGGTGGCTTCCCTCCGTTCGACGACGTGACCGAAATCGACCTGACCCTCCACATGCTACAACACGTTCTGATAGTTCTCGCAGGGGTCTTAGTCGCCTATCCGATTCTCAGAATGAGGATGAACGATGTCACGGAAAAGAGTTGGGAGCCGAAGGCGGGGCTGGCGGCAGCGTCCATGCTGATACTCTTCTGGCACTTCCCAGGGCCTTGGGATGCAGCAGTGCTCAACCCCATCGTCCACTTCGTTGAGCATGTTTCATTCCTGGCCGTCGGACTCCTCTCCGGCTCCGTGCTCCTGCGTCTTTCCGATTCTGCGAAGATCGGGGCGTTGTTGGCTGCCTTCTTCGGCCACATGGCCTACGCCGTAGCTCTCATTTCCCCTTGGAACATTCGGATCTACTCCCTCTATTCTCTCCCGGACCAGAATCTGTTGGGGTGGGTGCTACTCCTTACCGGGCCGACTCTCGTGTTGGGCATCGCCTACGTGATTGCGAGGAACCCGGGATGGTTGGGCTATTCAAGGACTGCCAAGCTAGAGACGAGGAGAGATACTTTCCTCAACAGGGCCAGGGTCCCGAAGTGGGTGACGCCGTCTCTCACAGTCGCCCTGATAGTCGTCCTCGTCGGTTACTTTGCGACCGCCGCGATCGCCGTGTCCGCCTCGAACCCTCAGATTGGATTAGGCTCCACCAGGGTGTACATCGAGGAGACCCCTGTGAACTGGCAGTACACCCCCCGGAATATCACGGTCGTTGCCGGGCTCAATAGTGTGGTTGTCTGGGTGAGCCACTCGATTTCCTACGACACGGTTACAGACAGGGGCGGTGCCTTCAGCTCAGGTCCCATCGCCCCCGGTCAGACCTTCGAATTCTCCTTCACCCAACCCGGCGTTTACCACTACTTCTGCATCTACCACCCATGGATGACCGGGACTGTCGTTGTACTTCCTGGGCCCGGATAGAAGGTGAAGAGCACGTTCGACGGTGAAGTCATTCGTACTCCCCTGGCCTGATGAAGGCCCTGGCGACTACCGCGAGGGCAAGGCCGAACGCGAAGCCCCCAATATGGGCCCCGTAGGCTACGCCCCCTTCCCCCCCTCCGTAGGAGAGAAGCAGCTGTAGGACGAACCAGAGCCCGATGAACCAGAACGCCCTGATGGGGACGATGAAGTACCCCAGCAGAGACAGGATCCTGGCTCTCGGAAAGTAGACGAAGTAGCCGGCAAGCACTCCCGAGATGGCGCCCGACGCTCCCACGCTCGGGATGAAGACGTCAGGTGGGCCGCTGGCAACGGAAATGAACACCTGGGTCAGGCCGCCCGCAATCCCACAGAGGAGGTAGAATCCCAGGTATTTCTTGTGCCCGAGGATGTCCTCCAGCCTACCCCCGAATACGAACAAGAACAGCATGTTGCCGCCTATGTGCCAAAGGCTCGCGTGAAGGAACATCGAGGTAAGAAGTGTCCCCAGATAGGCTGTCCCCACCCCCTGGACAGCGCCATAGACATAGAACGGGACAAGTCCAAGGCTCCCGAATAGGGTGGCGGTGGGGCGGAGAGCAAAGTCGCTCGTGACCAAGATTTCGATAAGAAAGATTGCCGCGTTGAGCCCAATCAGTCCCCAGTTGATGTACGGCCTCTTGCTCGGCCTGTTGAGGTCGTAGAGGGGGAGCAAAGCGTTCGCTTGTGATTCATCCTAGAACAGGTAATAGACTTTGGCAGACGTTTCCTAACGGCAGGGTCGGGGAATCACAGGCTGGCCCGGAGGGATTTGACCAGTTTAGCGTTCAAACCCGGTTCCGAATTTGGCATCAGTCGCAGTGGCCGATTCAACAACGTGCGTATGGCGTCGAACCGCATCAATAGTTGGAATCACAAGGCTGTTCTAGGGAGTAGGCGTAAATCAAAGTTGGGCTAAGCACTTGAAGGAATGAGTGACACTGATTCATCGGCGCCGGAGTTACCAAAGAAACGCAGAAGCTGGCGCTTCGTCGCGGTTGTAATGATAATTGGACTGGCACTTGTCGGTTTCCTTGCCTACGCCACCTATCAGAATGCTCAATGTGACCACCTCGTAGGCTGCGGGCCATTTCCGACCCTGTCGATCCAGGGTGGCAGGGCCCAGGTAGGGTCGTTAGGCCCCACAATCTGCCAGACGACCGAGTTCACAGCGGTCTGTCCGATCTACATCGTCGGAGAGACCTCTGGGGACGTGACGTTGAAAGCCACTTTTCAAGGAGTCAATCCGGGGACGTATGTAGGGGGCGCATACGTAGCCTTCTTGGTCTACTCCTCCGCAGCTCATTACGTGAACTTCACTTCAATTCCGGACTGTGCCTTCACTTCAGGGCCCAGCCTCGATGCCAGAGGGTGCAATGTTCCCTCCAACGGCTCCGTGGAGTTTCGGTTCAACTTCACTGTATCATCGAGCTATGCCGGATCAGGTCAAAGCTGGCCAGACAGCGTAACTGTGTATATGTGGCAGTCCTGTTGCTTCCCGTGATCGGCAACAATCCTTCTTGCATTGGTCATGCTCTATGCTGATGCTAACAATAGTGTGTGCGGGCCCGGAGGGGCCCGCCCCCAAACGGGTTCTGAAAGTGGATTTCAGGGCCCGCGAGGAGATTTGGCTGATATGAGACCTCCTCCCCCCGCGAGATTGGGGTATGAGAAACAAGGCTCAAGGATGTCCCGGGCGAGACTAGGGTATGGGATACCGTGCTCAAGCGCCCCCGGGCGGGATTTCGACGAGGTGGCGCGA
The DNA here is from genome assembly GCA_027887005.1 of Nitrososphaerota archaeon. NCBI lineage: Archaea > Thermoproteati > Nitrososphaerota > Nitrososphaerota archaeon. Next base: position 197,738 of record JAPCJI010000003.1, on the reverse strand, counting down.
TGCCCCTCTTCCCAGGTAACGAGTGCGACCCGACGGGAATATGTCCCTAGGTCATATTCCAATTCGACACCTCATCCATGACCGGCCGTTGAACGGTGATTACTGCTCAGCGGTCGTTTTACAAGAACTTCTATGCGTCGTCTGAGGTCTCCCATGCGATGGGGCGCCAGTTTGTCTCTCGATGTTGTGATGAGGAGTTGAATTTGAAATCAGACAAGTAGACGGTCCGACCCTCGTGAGGGTGGTTGACTATGTCGTAAGCATACGTGACGATTCGCAATAGATTCACCCCTTCTATGTTGGAAGGCCCGAGAGCGATGCCATCGCTAGCGGCGTCGTCTGCGTAAACCAAACACCGATCTTCTGCGCCAGGAGCCATCGCATGGCTCCATATCTTGAACGGCTCTTTTGCCCCCACAGCGTCTGGAGACTTCAATCCACCCCAGAACTGGTCCTCTGGCTTTGGGTAGGATTCTCGCCAGAAGGAAGCCTTCAAAGGGGTGATTTCAATGCGGACTTTGATGGCTAGGCCAGGACCCGAATTCTGAACGCCGATTACCTTGCCAGAATTCATGTCAAGTTCTCTGTGAAGATTGTCACCTGCCCCTCGGGTAAATACTAGGTGAAGACGTGGAACTCTCATTGCCGATCGATCCCTCTCGTCCAGGACTACGAGAGCGACGGTAACTCCGGCAAGCGCTAAGGTTGCGACGGCGGCCGCGAAAGAGACCGAATAGAATCCCACTGCGAGCGTCGCTGAAGCGACGACAGCAAACATCAAACCTATTGCGTACGTGGTTTTTACCCGCATGGGAAATCTTGACCATCCTACTGAAAGACTGTTCATAATCGTATCGGAGCAATGGATTCAGGCTTTCGGCTACAACCCAGCAATCACGGGTCTCTTTGGCCATCTTCCCCCAGTCGACAAGAAGCCCGTCCAGAAGAGCCACTGCCAGTTTGGGGCCGTTGTCATCGGGCAGCAAGTAGTCCATGTTCATTTCGAGGCTTTCATTGGCTGTGTCTCGGAGATACCCGAGTTCGCTCTCTATGACATCGTCTGGCGCCAAAGGGCCCAAGACCATCTCATGTGTGAGGACTGCCCCGGGCGAGATTGGGATGTGGGAAACGGAGTTCAAAGCTTCTTACTGACTTCGTTGGGAAGGCACCTCGGATGTCAATGTCAGATTTCCCGCCAATACAAATATGGCAAGAACTCCTATCGAGGAAAGAAAGAACAAGACAATCTGGATCAATCCGCCGATGTGGAATCCAGCGAGGAGGCCGCCAAGGATTGTTGAAATCATGCTTACAAGGCCTGCGTAGTACCAGTAATCTCGCTGGGCCATCACGGCGAAGGGGTTTCGTATGACGGCTTTGTCCACTTCCCTTGAGTGCTCTAGCATTCCGATTGCAATTGCGATGAACAGAGCTCCAAAAACGTCAGGACCGAGATAGAACGCATCAAGGCTTGGCTTGTATATGAGGAGCGCAAGGAAAAAAACAACCCCATAGATCACGACAATCACTAGACTGATCCAATCCCTGCCTTCCATTCGATGATAGGGTCTGACTGCCCTCCTAATTACCCTACTGTACCTGCGAGCCAGGGTAGCTTGCCATCACTCCCGGGCGAGAGTTGAGTACGGGAAACCGAATCGAAGACGTGCCTAAGCCTGTTGGCCCCTAGGATGAACTGGTCCTCCTTTTTCGTTTGACTAGGTAATTGTCGAGCCTCCGCTGTCCTATGTTGATTCGATAGGTGTGCTTCGGATAGAGATCGCCGGGCTTGAATTCATTCCGAGGGATAATGTAATGTCTCTTCCTATGGGCTTCGACGTTTGCCACAAAATGCACGAAATCAGCTTTGAGCCTCCTCCTCCGGAACTCTGAGGATGGCATGTCAGGAAGGCCATCATCCGTCGCCGAACCCTTGATCTCGATCTCCTCCTTCATACCACTTGGATAGATGAAAAGCCGGTCGAAGCCTGAACCTTTCTTCACACGCTTTGTCTTGATCTTTCTTCTCTTTGCCCATCCCTCGACGTAACGAACGGCTGCCCCTTCTGTCTTGTTTGGCATTCTAGGGAACGAACCTTCCAGCCAATATGCTAAAGGCCGCTGCTGTCGAGGAGATCGCCAACACCCCAACCACGCGGCGCCTTGTCAGGATACCCGGACATCATTACAGCGACTGGTTTTATCCAACCATAGTCAAGGTCATTCTCTACCAAGTGGTCGCGGAGTAATCTAGCGTAGTATTCTGCATCTCCAAGGGCGGCTTTCTCATCATTCTCTTTGGCTGATACGATGACGAAATTCTCGTCGCTTCGGAAAACCATGTCCGCTCTCCGAAATCTGCCCGTTTCACCTTTCTTCCGGGGGAACACGACCTCCAGCCCAGCCAGTTCCAGGTTCGGAACGTCGATCTTGGCCTTCTTCAATTTGGCATCCAGGAATTCAGGATGGGCCGCCAAGTAGGAAACGACCGCAGGTTCGCCCTGGGAAGTCCTGTTCCAGTCCCGATAGTGCTTCCAGACGCTTTTCCAAGGAACTTTGATCGTCAGGACCGGCCGGATCGACCTGTTGATCTTCAAAGACCTGGTCTGCTCCAGGGAGATGGTTCTTTTAAACTGAGGTTCGTTTCTCCCGTTCATTTCTCCTTCCGCTTCGTATTTGCCTGCGCCGGGCGAGATTGGAGACTCGGAAACGAGGCTCAAGGAAGGCACAACCTACTATTAGAGAGACGTTAGAATGATAAGAATCCAAAGGACAAGCCCAAACCAGCGCACAACGAAGATAGCCAAAGCGTAATTCTTAGCCACCTCCCGCTTAGCATCATCGTAATGTGCCCCCTCTATTCTCGAACTTCCAATCGCATAGATTGTGTCGTCAAGCATCCACACTATCAGTCCCAGGACGAGACTGTCCACGGCAAAACTAGTGTATTTTGCTACATTGGAGTTGTTGACGAAAACAAAGCCCAGGATGATCAGAACCGCACCTAGGTAAATGGCTAGCTTATACCAATGGTTTAGTTTGAAACTGCCGAGAACATCTATGGAAGCGTTAGCCATCTAGCGTAGAATGGCAAGGGTGCGAAGGGGTCTTGAACTTTGGCATTGACAGGCTGGGAGTGGTTGAGCGAGATTTGAGTATGGAAAACTGAGTAGCTTGTTGCAAACGGGTCCTGTTGGGTTCGCTTCTTCTTCTCTTCCACCAAATCTGTCGAGCTATCCGTCTTGTCCAAGTCTTCACCTCGTCTTATGAGCCTAAGCAGGGCTGGAAGGCAATAACTGACTGCTCCGATGACTAGGAAGGCTCCTTTGAAGTCGGTCCGTGCCCTCCTCGGGATTCGCCCTGGGCTTCAGGTAACCAATTGTCTCAGAGGAGCAAAGTACATCGGGTCTAGGTTGAGGTCGCTTATCACGTCGCTCAATCCTTGAGTCCCATAGAGACTGACAATCATGCAGAGAGTAAGCGATACCGGCTCATCCGCGAGGAGCGGCATACAGGGTACCGTCGATGGGAGTTTGATGAGGGCCTCCCCGAGTCCTCCCCCGTTCTCCGTATCAAAGAGTTGAACGTGATGGAAGTTGTGATTGGGTGAATCCAATGTCGGCGTCTCGAAACGGAATCCTATCCCGCTAGGTCGGTTCTCCATGCCCGCTTCGTCTTTGTAGGTGTACATCTCCACTCTGAACTCCGCGAACTTGTTTGGAAGGTCCGCTTTGATGCGCAAGACTGGTATGAACAAGGGATCGTCCTCCAATGGAGGAAGATGGACGAACTTGGTCTCTTCGGTCTCTATCTTGCTGTTAACTCGGTCCCTCAAGAGTAATTGTTTCATTTCGCCGGCGGTTAATGGGAACCTGAAGGCTTGTACTCGATCATGGAACTCCAAAGCCTTCTTGTTCTTCTCTCGTGGCCTACCCGATCCCGTTCGCCAGTAATCGCGGGACATCTTGTAGAGCTTGTTTACAATCTTGCTCATTGCATCGAAATCATGCTGTGCTGAATGTTCTTCTGCGTTCAATTGGTTCTTCCCTATCTTAGGAGCATGTTGGCTGGCCTGTAGTCTACACCGCTGACTCTCTTTGCGAATCTCGTGTCGTACGGCGAATCGAGATTGGCCTCATATTCAATACATTCGCTTCTCGGGTGGAACTTGCTGGTATCTTCCGCGAATGCCAGAGTCGTTGCCCTTCGCTCCCAAGGGTGTTCTACCTCAACAATCTCCCTCGACTTCGATAGAGGGCTCCAAAGCCAAGCCGGTCTGGAAAGCAGTTCGTCATTTAGGAATTCGAAAGTCTTGATCTTGGCATCTCTTATGCCGATTTCGTCGTAGTCGCCGAATGAAGCAGTCTTATTCCAAGAGGCTGGGTCTTCAGGTTCTCCGGCCAGAAGACTCGGGAAGCGGGACACAAGATGAGGCCCGTCGATCAGGATGTCCTGACCGGGGGATACCGATCCTTCCAACCAGATCGAGACCCTTGACGCGGCGATTCGGGCCACGATTTCGTCCGAAGGTGGCTTGTCTTTCCCCTTCAATCCGCTGGCCGACTCGGCGACGAAATTCCTCACCAGAGTTTTTCCGCCTTCGAGTCCTAGAAATTTGGTCAAGTTGACTGGCATTGTCTCGGCCAACTCCTCCATTCCCAAGACTTCGGCGATGGGATTTTCAAGGCCCTCAAGCATAATCTTCGTCTTCACTTCAAAGGACTGCTGAGCGCGTATGAGATTAGGCCAGGACCAAGGCCGGAATTCGGAGTCTTCGCCCCAAAGGCCGGGATTCCCAATTTGTCTGCCACCCACGTTCAGGTCGGCGAAAGACTCCGGATGTCCTCTCAGACTGAGGTCGAAGACGTTCTCTTCGTATTTGCAGAATTGGTTTAGCGCTACGAGCAAGCCACAATTGGAGAAACACCTGGCCAGATAACATAGCTCCTCTCCAGTGGGGACGTCCTCATTCGACAGAGCCTGGAACAAATCGTAATCGACGACGAAAATCGACGCGCCGTCAATCTCCAACCCTTCGAACCTCACACTCTTTCCAACCCTGAGCCTCTTCCTCCTTTCTCTCAATCCATCGAGTTGATTCTTGAATTCCTTAGTCGAAAGCACGTCGACTTGATAGTTTTCCCGCACCGATCTTACGGAATCCATTCGTTCCTTGTACTTACGACTCGCATCGCCGTCGTTGTCATACACAAGAATTCTGTCAGTCATATGATTCGCTCCATCTCAACGCGAAAGCCGTCTTGTATCCTTTGCCTGGTGGAACGAAGCCGACTTGACATCCAAGGTTCGTCGCTATCATTCTTACGATAGTCAGCCCCAATCCCGTCCCGCCGTAGCCGAGAGCCTGCCTCTCCGGGGAGACCTTGACTTCTCGAACGAACGGTTCGAAGAACTTTTCGGCACGGGAAAGGTCCATGCCGACACCCGTGTCCTGCACGAGAACGGTGCGATTGCCGCCTCGAACTTGAGAGCTGAAGTTCACTCTTTTCACCTGTGAGTCGGACGTAGCGTTGAAGGCATTGAATAGCACATTCTGGAAAATGGAACTCCATTCTGCCAGGGATCCCTTGGGCAATAGCAGTTCGCCGTTGAGACCCTCATTGGTGATTCTGGTAGATCGGGCGAAAGATGCTACCTGTGAAGTCACCGCTTCTACCATCCTCCCGAGTCTGTATCGCTCCCTAGATTCCGCGTTTTGAGGGTCCTGCAAGAAGGAGAACAGAGCGTTCGTTGCTTTGGCTCTTGCCACCCATCTGCTCAGCTCCTCTCTCAACTCCGTGATTTCCTTCTGTGTCGATGGATCCTCTACTCTTATCTTATCCAACCGCCTGATGACATTGTCCACTTTCTCGAATTGCTGCCTAAGTTCATGCTGAGTGGCTACGGTAGAAATTCCAGCTGTTGCGAGAGATCCCATGAGTCCGACCCTCTTTGCCATAGTCTCGGCTTCGCTCTCGACTTGCGCAGAAACCTCTCTTAGGTCCTTCTCAATCCGAATGTACTGACTTTCGGTCAGTTCGCTCTTGTACTTGGTGAGGACGTCTTGGATTTTCAAGAACTTGGCAGGCGCGATTTCCTGCCCTTCGGCTGCTTCGGCGAGGTTTCTCTTCGCCTCCTCCATCGAGTAGAAATCGAGGGCCCATCTGACCATGTAGACCAGATTGTTCAAGGCTGGGCCGTCTTGGAACTTGTCTCTCGTTATGACGATGTTCAGGCTTGGTTCCTTGATCGTCTCAACTCTCACAAGGCCAAGGAGGCGAGAATTTGTGGGAAGAAAACTGAGCCCCTCTTGAACCTGCAGTTCGGTAGGCAAGAGCTTCGAGAGCGAAAGCCGATGGGAATGGTCGACCTCTATTCCCAACCAGTCGTTTGAAGATCCTCCATAGTAGGGTAAGTGGAACCCGGCGTCGTAAACGTGAACGCCTCCGAACCTCGAAAGGTAATCGCGAGCCTCCCCAACCTTGATGCCTTGGGGTTGTCGGCGTGTGAGGAGATAGATCTTAACGTCGAACTCACCATTCCTCAGCACGCAATCGGGGATTGTGTATCTAATCACTTTGGGCTCCGATTCACCAGCGAAGGTGAGGGCCAATGTCACCGTCCCATTGTCGTTCTTCCCTTCAACGCGGGCGTGCCAAATATCTTCGATAGCACTAAGCCGCTGCTTGAACGAAGTTTCGATTTCCTTTGCCTGAGATCGGAGAAGTATTCTGAATGTCTCTTTCTCCTGCTCCGGTGTGATAGGGGAAATGGAATAAGGTGGCTGGAGCTGCCAGATCTCGGAAGCCAGGTCTTGGACGCGATCCGGAGTCCAATCCTGCTTCAACTCTGATAGAATCAACGTTGTTCCTTTCGCGAACCCTTCACCTGAGGTCTCAAGTTCATACTCGACGGAGGCTTCCGTCAGCTTGCCAGCTGTAACAGCCTCTTCCCAGGACACCCGCGCGGTCAAGCGGGTCTTCAAATTCTGCTCAGACGTTGTGCGTATCTCCAATTTCTTCGAAAGGAACTGGACAGCAAGCCGCCCTACACCCTTGTATCCAGTCATCGGCCTGCCCAACCTTCTCGATACCCGCTGTTTTCGCTTGTGCGTCGACCCCACTCTCATCCAGAAGTCCTGGAACTCCCCGAAAGTCATCCCCTGCCCGTTGTCGGAAACTACAATAACGCTCTTAGCCAGATCCAAATCAATTCTAATCCAGGTCGCGTCGGCGTCGTAGCTGTTCTTTACCAGCTCAGCAAGGGCGATGAAAGGCTTGCCGATGAGTCGCTCGCCTAATTCGCGAAGCAGAGAGGAATCTACTGTGAATTTTAGCTTCCCAGAAACTAGGGCTTCCTTACCTATTCCAGACTCACTCTTCAAGGCAGGTTTTACCTCGGCTAGTGGTTCTGAGACCGCGTATTAGCCTTAGCCCATGAAATATTCCATGGCGAAGGCATAAGACAACTTCATCGGGGCCGCGTTTCCTATCATTTCCTTCAAAGCCGAACGGTTCGGCGCTGGTGTGAAATCGAAGAAATCAGGAAAGAACTGAAGGCGCGCAGCCTCGTGTGGCGTCAGAGTTCTCTCATGAGAAGGATGTACGAACCTGCCCTGTCCCGGCGACGTGAACCCGCTTGTGATCGTCTGGGCTGGAAGGTCGTAATGCAATCTTCCGTACATCGACCCATACGAATGGTTTCCATTCCTATGGCACCTCGGGCGCTTCGAATCAGGCAGGTCGTACTCGCCATTCCGATGCAAGTACCTAATTCGACCCCTGTTCTCCGGCGAAAGTTCTGAAGGAGTATCGAAGCTAGAAGATGGGCACTTGGACTCCAAATCCGCGATTGCCCACTTCACCGTGCGAGGATTCTTCACTTTGTACTTGGAGATCACCCTCGGAATTGATGGTGACGCATTGAGCGACGCTACGACCACATGACGTCTCCGGTGTTGGGGGAGGCCCATTTCTGCTAGATCGATCGTACCGCTGTCCACATGATATCCTTGCTCGCGTAGAGTGGCAGTTGTAAGCTCCACGACGTCGATGTCTCCATTAACTACATCAGGGATGTTCTCAAATAGGAGGTTCGTCGGTTGAGCCAGCTCCGCCAATCTAGTCGCACGCAGGTACAGGCGGTTTCTGCGGTCCCTTCCCCTCGTGTAGTTGTTCAAGGGACAGAAACCTTGGCACGGACTTCCCGAAAGCAAAGTCCAAATCGGACCGACATATCGAATGAAACGCTTCTCTCTTTCAGTAGGCCGCGAATTGAGTTCACCGTCCAGCATCGCCGTCAAGTCCTGTGCCACAACCTCGGCCTGTGGAAAGTTGTGAGCGTACACTCTGAGTGGTCGAGTGTCGACATCAACTGCCAAGGGTTTGAGACCATGATGATGTCTTCGAGCCGCCTCCCAGACCCCGAGGGTGAGGGACCCGACCCCAGAGAAAAGGTCCACCGTCCGTAATTTGCGGGGGAAATCGTCATTCAGCCGTCGTTTGAGCCTCAAATAGGCCCAATCGTCGAATCGAATCCCCTTCTCGCAGTCGTAGTCACTTTCTTCCCCTGTTTGGAGGAGAACGGGTCTCACGGTTGGTATCTCCGCTTCACGACATCACCTATTGCTCTAATCAGATCCTTCTCAAGACCCGACCGGTCGGCAAGGCTGCATTCCCATACGACAATTGGAGTAAGGCCCAACGCCTTCGTCAGTTTGAGATTCTTGGCGTCGCGCCGACGGTTCTCCTTTAGCTTCTTCGACCAATATGAGCGATTCGACTTTGGCATGCTCCCTCTCGAACAGCCTCGATGATAGTGCCAGAAACACCCATTGACGAACACAACCCACCCGTCTTCTGAACTCGAAATGTCTGGACTGCCTGGCAAGTCACGTTCGCCTACTCTATACGCGATGCCACAATTGTCGAGAACCTCACGAACCACGAGTTCCGGTGTAGTCCCGGAGTGTCTTACCTTGGACATCAGAATGGAACGCGCCTTCGGCGTTCGGAGTCGTACCGGTGGCATGGACGGAAGAGGTGTTCTTTCATGCCTCGAGTTAAGTGTTGCCGCAGCCTCCTCTCTTCGTTTCGAGCTGTCGTGAGGAGCCCCTCACCTCATCGACGAACATTACAGCCTACTGAGACGGGTCAGACGATCGCTTTCTGAAGCGGTCGTGGACTTCCTTCGCCGTCTGACCCGTGTGATTCCCGTGGCTATAAAGAATCATCAGGTTCTCGAGTCTCCGCATCAACTCTAGCACGCTAGCACCTGCCTCAACGATGGCGTTCGAGGAACGTCCCGGTTCTGCCATCTGCTATCCAACACTTGACTAATTCCAGATAGACGAAACAGTGAACCGCCTGTTGGACAACCCGATATCTTGCCAAATTTCCAATTACTTGTCGAGACTTATTTGGGAGGAATTGAACCGATCCTTCATGTCATGGGACATGATGCGAGGTGAGGGTAGTTTTCGTGAATCGAGCCCTTCCATATGGGAGTGCTTGAGGCAAGGCCAACAAGTTGAGTGAACAGTCGACCGTTTCTCCGGAGGAGGAACATCTGGGCAAGGCCAGCGACCTCATTCCTGCATGGAGAATGCAACTCCTCAAGATGATTGCAGCCATGGATGAAGAGAAGAGTGAGCGGGCTGACGAGTAACCAAGGGAAGGTTGACGAGACGTTTGGGACTCCAGACGCCTTCCAAGTAGCCGAAAAAGGAGAAGTTAGGCAATCGGGGCGAACGAAAAGCGCAACCACGGTTGTCCCTATTAGGACAACAACCCAACCCCAGTTACGCATTTCAGGATATCCAAGTATCACTGACCCCGATTTTGGGATGTCGAAATGGAAGGAACGCCTCGGCATTACAATCAACGACCTCGGAAACGGCCACAAACGATGGAAGAGCAAGTACGTCAGTGTGAACAGACTCCTGGAGCGACTGGAGATGTATCGGTCCGACAGCGAAGCTTCGAAGGAGCACATCTGTGGGACGGTCTGCAGGTTATGTAGTAGAACCGGCATGGACCCAGACCAACTTGTTGAAAGGCCTGAAGATGAAGTCAAGGCCGCCCTCCTCGAGTTCAGAAAGGAGCTCAACGACTTAGGCGGAAGACCGCGGTCCGCGAATCAACCCACAATCTGGTTGAAAACATTCTTCGCTGCCAATGGAATGGTGCTGGACATCCCCAGTCTTTCCGTTCCCTCCCGTTCGAGGACCAGGGACGAGTACGTCCCCACCGTGGAGGAGTTGCTCCGCATGGCGGATGCCTGGCCTCGCCGCTCCCGGAACCGGGCAATGGTGCTCTTTCTTGGGCTCGCAGGCCCGCGGAATTCCACGTTCCGGGCTCTCAGATATGGCGACATCAGGGATGAGTTCGAACGAGGTGTACGGACGCTAATGATACCAATCCGCGAGAAGATGAAGCAGTATGTGCCCTGTGCCGCGAAGGGTCGATTGGAGTACGAGACTTTCGCACTGTCGATTGTCACAGAAGTTCTCAGGGAGTATCTCGAAGACCGAGTCGCCGCGTTCGGCCCAATCCAAGACGAAGACCCACTGTTCTCATCTCAGTGGACTCGAATAAAGGACCGTCGACGGAGGAACAGGGCTACCATGAGCCGAGGAGAGGTTCAGCATGTCGTGAAGGAATCGGCGAGACGGGCTGGCCTCAGCAGATGGAAGGCGGTTCATCCGCACAGTCTCAGGCATACCTTCACGATGTTCTTGGCGAACCAGCCAAGCGACTTCAGCCTCGATCCCGCCTATCAATTCTACTTTGCAGGGCACAAGCTCCCGGGGTCACAGGACTCATACTTCGACCGCAATCCCGAGCATCTCAGGATTGTGTTCGAGCGCTTGGAAGGAAGCTTGGACCCAGAGGCGAGGCTTGTCAGGCGTCTTGCCGCAGAGCTGGGGGTAAACCTCGAAGTCGAGAGATCTAGGCAAATCTCAGAATTAGGCCGGGACCCCTCATCTTCCGAACAGAAGAAACATCTTCGAAAGGTCATCAGCGATAAGAGGAAAGGGATCGTGCGAGAACGCAAGTTCATCAAGCGCGCAGAGCTGAATTCTTACTTGTTTGACGGCTGGGAGCCAGTGTTTGAGCTCGGAGACGGTGGCCTCGTCGTCAGTCGGCCCAATTTGGACTGACGACCCAGAATTCACTCATCCGGAGTACTTCTTCGCATATTCCAGGATGAGTTGTTCCGGGTCCAGATCGGTTCCTTCGAACGCCCTCGCCACAGCCATCCTCAAGACGGCGAACTTGTCCGTGATGAGGATACGCCCGAAATTCAACTTCGAATACTGAATTCGCATCCATTCCGTCTTGCTTCTGTCAAAGTAGTTGTCTTGTGACCTGGGCAGGACGTGTCCCATGAATACTTCCTGCACCTTGACTTCCATGTTGCTTCCGTCGAGGAGTTGCGTGTGTAGAATCGTCTCGTACGACTTCCGCAGGCAGTGAGGGTACACGGAGTGCCACTCGGCAAGGCCGGCTTTTCTCGCCGCTCCCTTGACTACGACCTGGAGTTCCCCTGCGGACATGACTTTCCACTGCCTTTCCTCTTTCGGAACCTGGTTGTACAGGGAGGCGAACAGCGGCTCCTCTCCTTTGACTTCGCCGTTCTTCCGAATTCTCTCGCCCAAGTAGAGCCTCAAAGCGACAGTTGCTTCATCGCAAGTGAAAGAGTAGTACTCTATCGACCCCTTGCACCCATTCGGGACCACCTTCTTCATGCCTAGATAGCAAGGAAGTCGAATGTTCGGGATTCCCCTCTCAATTTCCTTTATCACGTCCTGGACGAGAAGGGCTCTCACGGTAGAATTCCTGAACCCGCTGCTGAACATCGTAAGGACAAGCGCCCTATTTCGAAGGGACCCCGCAGAATCCGCCATCCTGTACACCTCTCCTTTCGTGGGAACATATTCTGGTCTGACTCTGAGCCTTCGGGGGACGTGGTATCGTTCGAGTTCCAGGGCCCGGAAATGCTTGTACCCATTGCATCCGAAGAAGGCGCTCAGGCTGATTATCCCGGCGTTTGCGTACGTTGGGGAAGATTGGTTCATGGAGTCAGTATGCCCTTGGACCACTCTCTCGGCAACCGTCCTGTTCAGGCGCACTAGTTCTTCGGGCCGTTTGCCCGTCGCCTCACAGAGAGAGTAGACATGCCAGAGGTAGTTCCGTCTGGTAGCTTCGCTCCTGCTCTTCCGGGCCAGATGGGCAAGTAGCCTGTCGACAGGACGAGATGTACTGTGCCAGCCCTCGACGCCAAGCTTTTTAATGAAATCAGGCTCTGGAGGTCTAGGCCGACTGGGCATATCTTGGACAACATTAGTTCTAGTGGATGACATTCGAAGGGTGGGCTCCATCAAGTTTCCCCCGAGCCGGCTACCGAGATGATTCGCTGGCTCCATTTCTTTGGTCGGGTCACGACAGTCGGATCTATCTCGCAGCAATCCTTACGACAGGGCTCGATGTAGAAGGAGGTCCCCCTCCTCAGTGCTCGACACCCACAAGCCCATTCGATTCTGAACTCCAGCAGATCCCAACCGAACTTGTGAGCCGTTTCCAATATCGACTCCAGGAGTTTCTCTCGTTGCAAGTACTCCGCCTCGCTCCTTCGCACCGTCGGCATACCCATGGAGATACCTATGATAATGGGTATATATCTCTGACGGTATGCCCATACCTATATAGCTCTGGTCTGAAACTATTGCCGTGACTCCCGGCTCAAAGTCGAAGGTTTCACGAGCCAACCCGAGGACCACTTCTCTACAAAGCGTGATCCCCAAAGGCATTGTTGAACAACTGGAAATCAAGCCGGGGGACTATCTGGACTGGGACCTCAGATCATCAAACGGTGACAAGCACGTGATTGTTCGAAAAACCAAGAAGCCCTAGGTGGCTTCCAAAGTGATGTGGTTGACTCAAGCGTCGTTCTTGACGGCAAGCGCTTACAGGTGAAGACGAAGGCATCCCATCAACATCCATCCTCCAGAGTGGTTGCTGCGTGCCCCAAAGATCGACACCCCATTTTTCGGAGGGGGATTCCAATCATTCCTATCGTCTCCGCTTTTCGAGTGCATCTTTGACCGCAAGTTTGAACTCCGGATCCAGGAACAACTGGTTCATGATTTCATCCGTTCGCTTCTGCTTTTCCTGAACTTGAGTTTGGACGGCCTCAGCCCTTCCTAGGCGGTCCGAAAGCACTTTCACCTGTTCTTGCAGCTGAGAATTCTGAGTGGAAAGAGCGGCCACCAAGTCGCTGGCGGAATGTTCTTGCTGGACCGAGGTCATAAGGGTTAGATCCCCTACCGCCCGCAAGTAGTCGGCCAATAACTCCTTCTCTGAGGGCCTGTAATAGTTCTCGGCTAGCCCGACGTCGTGGCCCATGAGCATTTCGACGTGAAGGCTCTTCATGTGTCTCTCACAAACTGACTTGTAGAACTTCCTGAGCCCGTGAGTGGCTTGGAATTCGTGTCTCCTCTTCCCCACTTCCAGAGGCTTCCACAGGCCTGTCGCCTTTAGAGAGTCCTCTAGCATCCTCTTAACGCCGGAGCTCTTCAGAGGCAGGGGCATGTGAGGCTCTCCTTTCCCTCCTCTGTCAGGGACGAACAGGTCTCTGATCAGCGGCGAATCTCTGCTGATCCTCTCTCCGCATGACTCCCTGTACTTGACGTAGTCGAGGTCTGCCGCGTAGGCCTCGGGAGTGATGAAAGTAAAGTATGCGTCCGGCGTGCCAACGTACACTTGGACCTTCGCAGCCACTGTCCTTCCGTCCTGCTCGATCGGCGTCACATGACCCCACTTCAGATAGTCCCACGCACCGTTCCTTAGTCCGCCAGAGGACGCAGTTAGCACGACGGCCTTAATTCGGCGATCAGGGTAGGCGAGTATCGCCTTTAGTTCTTCGACGCTGGGAGCCCTGTCGTCCCCGTACCTTCTCCCCTTCGGGATGCCTCTCGTGATCTTCTTCCAGTTGAGAAGGATGTCATTCATATCGCAGAAAAGTTTGATCGGCTTGTAGAACTGGGGAACGGTGCTCTCGGAAATCTCCCCTTTCTCCGCCCTTACCTTCTGGTATCGCATGTAGTCGGCGATGGATGCGGCAGCCCACTGAGGGTCCCGTTTGGCCCTTGGTGCGAAGGCGTTGGCCTTATCCCTCAGCGTCGCGCCCGAGATTTTGACGTACTTGAAGAAGATATCGAGCCTCTTTTCGTACCTATCCTTCGTGATCGGAGACCTGATAGCGTCGAAGAACTCTGTCAAGGCATCGACGACTAGGGTGGCCACGTCGGGGGGGATATATGGGGTCCTATTTTAGAACCTGAATAGGTGCGGGCCCGGAGGGATTCGAACCCTCGATCTCTGGTTGCCGTAAACTCCAGCTTCGCAGGCTTACGTGACACATCGCTTGACGCCCTAATCCGTGCTAGGCTACGGGCCCATCTCAGCCTCCTAAGATGTCAGTATTAACGATAGGGGCCAAGACTGCCCGATTATTGCTCGGTATGTTCTTGCCAAGTCACTGCACCTTGTCGAACCCACGAATACACAGTGCCGTACGGAATAGTCACATTGCGGTTTCGATACAGGCGTGCTCGTATTTCGTTGGGGCCGAGGCCTAACTCCTCGAGTTCAAACGCCATCTTCCTAAGCTCACCTCTCCATGGGGTCCACTTTCGACCTTTGATCATTGCTCGAAGCTTCTCATTCCTCTCTCGTACGTTGATTATCCCCAACACCGCCAGGAAGTCGGATGCATTGACTCCAAATCTCAGTCGCTGCATTTTGGAAATGACCGGGCGTCCCTTGATGCAAGTGGTCCCACCAATTTGCCCGCAAGGTAGAATCTTTCCTACTCTCATCTCCAGCGTGAGGCAAAGGGAACGATCAAATTCGAGGACGGCTCGATGGTCTTCCGCGCCGCACATGTACACGACGTAATCTCCGACGCTGGACTCGCTGTCGAATCTACCTTGAAGGTATTTCTTCGGAAAGCGGCTTGCAATCCTTTGCAGATCCGAGAGGCTTTGCGCCTGCCATCACCTCACAAAATCCGCACAAAGGTATCTTACGAGGAAGTATCCGTCTTTCTTAGGACCTTGGATAACAACTGGGTTTCGACCTAATGTTTGGGCGAAATTCTTCCGGAAGGTGTCGGCGAATCTGTGAGATTTCACGTGTAGGTCCACATAGTATCTTGTGGTAGGATTAGCTCGCCCACCCTTCGGGCTCTCGGTCGACGTGAAGACAGACCCATCTCCTTTGAGGAGCACGCCGATCGAATAGGAGAATGATTCGAGTCTGGTCAAGGGCCAGTCGGGATCAAGCCCTTCCAATGACAAGGGTGCGCCCCAGCGCGTCGCGGCTATGGCCGTGTGAGAATCAAACGAAGAGTGCCTATAACAACCAAGGCCCAATGAACGAACGAAACCCTATTCGATTCCCCTGTCCGCGCTACGCCACGGATCCGACCTGCCTCTATTAATCGCGATAGTTATGCGTTCTATGAAGGGAATACCGAATTCGGATTCCATTCCCCGGGCACTTGTCGAACTCGGCGGGCGCGGGAATCAAGCACTGAGAGCCTTCAGAAGCGAATCGCTGACTACCTGGGGCCCGGCGTCCATGACGTAGGGGCCCAGCCGTGGGCCCCGGTCAGACCCTAGGAGTACCGAATAGACAACGGGGAAGAACTCGCGCGGCGTCAGCCCGTTCCTCTTGAGCGCCTCGAATGCTGCGTTCTGAACCTGGTCCGGGTCGCTCAGCTTCGATATCGCGACGGCGAATTCCTTGACCGCATTCCTCGCCTTCGGACTCAACTTGATAGGCGGTGCAGGGGGCTTGCCCTCTCGCGCCGCCCACTTCGAAGCCCATGCGATCCTGGTTGTGAGCTCAGCCGTCGTCGCTTTCACCATGCCGTAATCCTTCAGGCGCTTGACGATGAAATCCTCCACCGCGTTCCGCGGGGCCACCGAAGCGAGCTGGGCGAGGAGCCGATAGGGGACGTGGACCCCGCCGGCCCTCGGCACTCTGAGCAGCGTGGTGTACTCGTAGAGCCCCCTCTGCTTCGCGTCCTTCATCGGGTTCTGGTCCCGTTTCTTGGAGAAGTACTGCTCCTCAAGGTCGTCGAAGTCCTCCATGTAGACTGGGATGTCCTCGAGAGATACGTTCCTGGTGCCTATGATGCGCTTGTACATGAGCAACCTAAGGCTTTCAGGGGAGGCGTATTCCAGCCACTCGCTGGGAGTTACCAAGTTCCCGACAGATTTCGATATTTTCCTGCCGGACTTGTCCTGGAAGAGCTCGTAGCGGGCGTGGAACGGCGGGTGGTACTTCAGCACGTGCTCGGAGACCCAGTCGTTGATCTTCACCGAATCGGTCAGCTCCTTACCGTAAGCCTCGAACCTGATGTCGAATGCAGCCCACCTTGCTGCGAACTCCACCTTCCACATCAGCTTCCCGTTGCCATCGGAGATCTTGGCGTCGCCTTCATGGCCGCATCCCTTCACAGATTTGTCCCCGAGCTTCGTGCCCACGCATTTGTAGTGGACCGTATCCTTCTTTGGGCTGAAGGATAGAGACTGAGTCACATAGATCCTGTCGCACTCTTTGCAGACTGGGGTGTAGGGGAGGCTCTCCTCGTACTTCGACTGCCCCACCTCCTCGTTGATCTTCTTGCCTATCGACTTTGCATGGGCCAAAATCTTCCTGATCTGTTCGTTCAGGAGTCCAGACTTGTAGGCCTCGGCCCCGCTCTGGAACCTGTACTCGATTCCGAGCTTATCCAGCGAGTCGCGCAGGAGGAACCCCACGTGCTCCGCGTAGGACCCGTGGCAGTCGAACGGGTCTGGTATCCTCGATACGGGGTGCGCGATGTAATCCTTGAGCCAGGCTGGGAACCCCGCAGGAACTTTCCTTAGACCGTCGAAATCGTCCGAATAGGCGATGAGCTCTGACTTGTAGCCGGCTGTTTCGAGGGCGAGTTTCACCCCGTAGCTTCTGACGGCGTCCCCCACACTCCCGATGTGGGGCAATCCTGAAGCTCCAAGGCCGCTCTCGACCCTGACGAGCGAAAGCTTCCTCCCCAACTCCTTCTCCCTGGAGACCGTGTCGTGGGCGACCTTGTCGAGCCAGGTGCCTCTCCCTATGACCTTGGCTTGCTCCAATCTGGTAAGGCTTGCAACGAGCGTGTAATTATCGATTGTGCGAAGCGGCTTCGTCTAGCGGTAGTAGGGCGCCATGACCTTCTCCATGGGCTTGCCATCTCTTGACGACCTAACCTTCTTGGTCGCCTCTGCGAAGTCTTCCATCTCGACTATGGCTTCCTCTACGTGCTTCTTCGCGTCTTCCGGCTTCGGGTACTTCGAGATGAACTCCTGGAGGACGATGGAGACTGCGTTGTTCGCCAGCTGTGCCAGGTCCGCTCCGCTGAGGCCTTCCGTCATGTCGACGATCCTGTCGACATCGACGTCCTTGGCCGTCGGCACTCCTTTCAGGTTGATCTTCAGTATCTCCCTTCTCGCATCCTTGTCAGGCAGCGGAATCAGAATCAGCTTGTCGAACCTCCCCGCCCTCAGGAGCGCCGAATCGACAATGTCTATCCTGTTGGTCGCCGCGAGGACGACTACTCCGTTCAGGCTCTGGACACCGTCCAGCTCCGTCAGCAGTTGGCTGACCACCCGCTCCGTCACCATGCTGTCCCCTCCCATGCCACGGGTCGGGGCGAGGGCGTCCACTTCGTCGAAGAATATAACGCAGGGCGATGCCTGCCTCGCGCGCCTGAAGATCTCCCTGATCCCTCGCTCCGATTCGCCCACCCATTTGCTGAGGAGCTCGGGCCCTCTGACGCTGATGAAGTTCGCCTCGCTCTCAGTCGCGACCGCCTTTGCGAGCAGTGTCTTGCCGGTCCCCGAAGGCCCGTAGAGCATGATACCCTTCGGCATCGTGTACCCTATCTTGTCGTAAAGGTCAGCGTACTTCAGGGGCCACTCGACGGCTTCCTGCAGTTCCTTCTTCACATTCGCCAACCCTCCTATGTCCGACCACTTGACGTCAGGGGTCTCCAGGTAGACTTCGCGCATCGCCGAGGGCATCACGTCCTTCAGGGCGTCCTCGAAGTCCTGCATCGTCACTATGAGCTTGTCAAGGGTTTCAGGACTGAGCCTGTCCTCTTCCAGCTGGATGTCAGGCAGGTTCCTGCGGAGCGTCTTCATGGCCGCCTCTTTGCAGAGGTACTCGAGGTCGGCTCCCACGAACCCGTGGGTGACGGCCGCTAGCTTCTCGATGTCGACCAGCTTCTCCTCCGTGTTTCCGTGCTTCTCCTCGGCCTGGGCCAGGGGCATGTGCCTCGAGTGGATGAGCAGGATCTCCAGCCGGCCTTTCTTGTCGGGGACCCTTATCTCGATCTCCCTGTCGAACCTTCCTGGCCTGCGCAGCGCAGGGTCGATGGCATTGGGCCTGTTGGTGGCCGCGATCACAATCACCTTTCCTCTTGCTTCGAGGCCATCCATGAGTGATAGGAGCTGGCTTACCACCCGCCTCTCCACTTCGCCGGTGACCTCCTCTCTCTTGGGCGCGATGGAATCAATCTCGTCGATGAAAATGATTGTGGGCGACTTCTCCTTGGCTTCCTTGAATATCTCCCTAAGACGCGCTTCGCTCTCGCCGTAGAACTTGGACATGATCTCGGGTCCACTTATCGGGATGAAATGCGCGTTGCTCTCCGTCGCGACCGCCTTTGCGAGCAAGGTCTTGCCTGTGCCCGGAGGACCGTAGAGAAGAATGCCCTTGGGCGCCTCGACCCCCAGCTTTTCGAAGATTTCAGGATGGCGCAGCGGGAGCTCAATCATCTCTCTTACCTTCTGGATCTCGTCCTTCAGGCCCCCGATGTCCTCGTAGGTCACCTGAGGAACTCCTCTGAGCGCTTCTCCTTTTTCTGAGATGACGAAGACGGTCCTCTGGGTGATGAGCGCGGCTTCAGCGACCGGGCTGACCCCGATGACCTGGAAGGTGAGCCTTCCTCCGAAGTATGGTATCATTATGTTGTCCCCCTTCGTGACCGGCACGCTTTCCAGCGCATCCGCGAGATACCTCTCGTCTATGGGGGGTACCGCCTCCAGAGGCGCGACGACCACCTTTTCGGCGGGCGGTGCCTTGACCTTCTTCACCACGACCACGTCGCCGATGGCGACGCCTGCGTTGTTCCTAATCAGACCGTCAACCCTCACGATCCCCCTGCCTTCGTCCGAGGGATACAGAGGCAGGCATTTTGCCACGGTCCGCCTTTTTCCCTTGATTTCTATGACGTCCCCAGTAGATGCGTCCAGGGCGTCCATGGCGTCGTAGTCAATCCTAGCGACTCCCCTTCCTACGTCGCGGGTGTAAGCTTCAAGAACTTTCAACTGGACCTGCTGTTGGCTCACTCCAGAACCACTCTCAGACAATGTTTACCCTCTTGAAGCCCTTATTAGCCTTGTCCTTCAATGAGAACGAAATCTCGAGCAGCCCGTTACGATACTCCGCTTTCCCGCTATCTGGCTCAACTTCGACCTTTAGGGGAATCTCGGCCCGATATTTCCTGTTGCCGCGTTCCGCCCTCACAACGGAACTCTCCTCGGTGGCATCGACCTCTATGTCCCCCTTCTCCACTCCCGGCATGTCTAGAACCACTCTGAGGAGGCCCGCCTTTTCGTCCACGAACTGTTCGCTCATGGGAGACCTGTAGCCGTCGTGTTGAGTCGGGTTGTCACCGAAGAACTGGATCGTAGGTTTTCCTTCGGGGCCGAGCTTGAATGAAAATCCTGCCATGAAGGGCTTGGACTGCGACCGAGCGCTGGAGAGGCTGCTCCTGACCGCTTCCTGCACCTCCTTCTCGAAATCCTCGAAGTACTTGTCCAGCTCGTCGAGCATGTCCCGCAGATTCTTCCTCCTGTCCTCGCTCATCTACTTAACACCTTGTTAATCACGTGTAGTTAAACCCTTTTATGAATCCTTCTGAATCAGAGCACCCATGACCGCCGACCCAGTCTCTGCATTCCTCTCGTCCAGGACCAGGCTGAAGATAGCGGACCTCCTCTCGACCAGGCCGCGGACCCTGGGGGAGCTCGCAGAACTGACCGGGGTCTCGATTCAGGGAGTCCTGAGGCACCTGAGGAAGCTCGTGGACCTGGGGTTGGTCGAGGAGAGGGGCGTGAAGGGGAAGGGGGTCACTATCAGGAAGGTCTACCTTGCAAGGGGGATTCGAGTCGGGGACTTCTCGGTGGGAGACCTGACGGTCGTCAAGCTCTCGAGAGCAGATTCGCGGTCGGTTGATTCCACCCAACCAGTGGTCGACCTGGAGTACCTCGCCGAGGAGGCGTTGCTCCAGCGCCGGAGGATCAGAGACCAGGCGAAGAAGCTCGGGAGGATGATAGACGAGCTGGTGGATGAAGAGGCGAAGATGAACGGGCTCCTGCACTCCCTGGACCTCACTGAGTCAGAGAGGCTGGTGTTGCAGACCCTCTTCACCGAGGACAGCATCGCGGAAGGGGAGCGAGCACTTTCTGCCCACTACGGCCTGAAGGACGGCAGAAGGTCTATAGAGAAAGCTCTGGCGAAGGCGAGGCGCAGTGGCAAAAGATAGAAAGCTCGTGATGGTCACCAACGACGACAGCGTCCAGAGCAACGGACTCACCGACCTGGCCAGGGCAGTGTCCAAGCATGCCGAAGTGATGATAGTCGCTCCCGAGCAGCCGCAGAGCGCCACCGCACTGGCCATGACCTTCCACAAACCTCTGAGGGTGACCAAGGTGAAGAGGGCCGAGTTCGCATGCTACGCAGTGTCGGGGACGCCCGGGGACTGCGTCATGATCGGGGTGAACAAGGTCCTCCCCAGACGTCCCGACCTCGTCGTCTCCGGGATAAACATCGGCGACAACAACACCTTCCAGGACGTCCTCGCGTCTGGCACAGTCGCCGCCGCCCTGGAGTCCGCGATAACCGGGATTCCTGCCCTGGCCTTCTCGATGGAAGTGAGGGAGGAGTCGCTCTTCGCACTTGAGTACGACCAGCCGGACTTTGCAACCCAGGCCCAGGTCGCAGGGGAGATCGTCGGCGACGTGCTGGAGTTCGGGATGCCCGGCGGGGCTGAGATACTGAACGTGAACTTTCCATACAAGATGGAGCTGAACACAGACATCCTCCTGACGGAGGTTGGGCGGAGGAAGTACACCGACAAGGTGATCGTCAGGAAGGACCCTAGAGGAAGGGCGTACTACTGGCTCTTCGGGGAGCGGCTCTCCGCTTTCCCCCCTAGGACGGACGCTGAGGCTGTAATCACCCAGAAGAAGGTCTCTATCTCTCCCATGGTCCTCAACATGTCGGGCCCGGTCACCACCAGCCTAGAAAAGATGAGGGACCGAGTCCAGCGAAGGTTGAGAGGTTCCAAGACCAGGGGTCAGCTCAGAAATAAATAGAGAGGCAAGGCGTTTGGACTCGGAAATGTCTGTTTCAGGACGAGGATGGGAGGCGGTGGCAGGGAGGTTGAGGTTGGTCTCCCTCAATTCTGCCATCCAGGTGCTTGTCCCGTCCCTCATCATTCCCACTCTTCCCAAGGGCGCCCGGGGATTCTCCTTCTACCCGGGAAGGGCCGGGTCCGCCCTCGGGCTCGCCCTCCTCTTTGCCAGCTCCTCGCTGGCATGGCTCCTGTGGAAACCGCTGGGGTTGCTGGGCGCGCTCCTTCCCCTCTGGCTCCTGGGCACAACCGGGGTCCTTATGTTGGCGAGCAACGTGCGACCAATCGCGTTCGTCAAACCGCTCTGCATGCAGTGCAGGCTCCTTCCGGTCATAGCCGAGCACGAAGCAATCCACCTCTCTGGCGTTGCGGGAGAGAAGGCGGTCTGGGCTTCGATGGGGTTCAGGCACAGCGTGGAGAGTCTGAGCTTGGCCGGGGACCCCGCGGTCTGTTCCTTCTGTCCCATCCCTAAGAGACTCCCAGAGCACTGAGGCTGTCCAAATGGTACATCGAGTAGCCGTGGTGGACGACGACCTCTGCCAGAGCAAGAAGTGCGGGCTTGAATGCATCAAGGAGTGCCCAGTCAACATAAACGGCCAGGAGTGCATCGTGCTCCGCCCGGACAAGATATCCCTGATCTCCGAAGACCTCTGCATAGGCTGCGGCATCTGCATCAAGGTCTGCCCTTTTGACGCCATAGACATCCTGAACCTGAGCGAGGAACTCAAGACTGAGAAGATCCACCAGTACGGGGTCAACTCGTTCAGGCTCTTCCACATACCTACGGTCAGGAAGGGACAGGTAGTAGGTCTGGTCGGGCGCAACGGCATCGGCAAGTCAACAGCCCTGAAGATACTCGCCGGTCAGCTGGTGCCCAACCTGGGGGACTACGAGCACCCGCCGAGCTGGGACAAGTTCCTTTCATACCTCAGCGGCCGCGAGATGAAGGAGCACTTCGAAAGGGTAGCGGACGGGGAGATGAGAGTCTCCCTGAAGCCCCAGGCGGTCTACAAGCTCCCCGAGGCCTGGCCGGGAGAGACGAGGAGGATGCTCAAGCAGATGGACGAGAGGAAGGCGCTGGACGACGTCGTGGCGAAGCTGAACCTGGGCGAGACCCTGGACAAGAAACTCCCCGACCTGAGCGGAGGGGAGCTGCAGCGCGTAGCCGTCGCCGCAGCCGCTCTCAAGGACGCTGACCTCTACCTTTTCGACGAACCTTCCTCCTACAACGACGTCTACCAGAGGCTCGCCGTCTCCAGGCTCATCAGCGGACTAGCAGAGCAGGGGAAGGCTGTCCTGGTAGTGGAGCACGACGTCGCGTTCCTCGACTACGTGGCAGACTACGCCCAGATAATCTACGGGGAGCCCGGGGCCTACGGCGTCGTTTCTGGGCTCTACGCGGCGAGGACCGGCATCAACGCCCTCCTCGACGGGTACCTCCCCCAGGAGAACATCCGGTTCAGGGACCACGCGGTGTCCTTCGGCGAGAGGGCTGCGGGGGAGACCGCAGAAAGCGAGGAGGTCGTCGCGAAGTACACCGACCTGAGGAAATCCTACGAGGGATTCAAGCTCAAGGTCGACGGAGGGGCCATCAACCAGGGGACCATCCTCGGCGTCGTGGGCGCCAACGCCCTGGGGAAGACAACCTTCCTGAAGATGGTCGCGGGCCAAGAGAAGCCGACCAAGGGGAAGGTCTCAGTGGACGCGACGGTCGCCTACAAGCCCCAGTACCTTTCTTCGGCCTTCGACGGGACCGTGGACGAGTTCCTTACGAGCACCCTCGGAGCGCGCTACGGCGAGCCTGACCTTCAGGACGCCCTGGCGGTCCCCCTCAGGATGGAGAAGCTTCTCGCTCGCAAGGTGAAGGAGCTGAGCGGCGGGGAGCTTCAGAAGGTCGCGATAGTTGCTACCATGGCCCAGAAAGCGGAGGTCTACGCCCTCGACGAGCCTTCAGCCTTCCTCGACGTCGAGGACAGGTTCGTAGTCGCCAGGGCGATCAACAGGATGGTCAAGGCCAGGGGGAAGGCGGCGATAATAATCGACCACGACCTGCAGGTCGTCGACATCGTGTCCGACAGGCTCATGGTCTTCGCGGGCACGCCGGGAGTGGAAGGAGAGGCGACGACCCCGCTCAGCAAGGAGGATGGGATGAACGCGTTCCTGAAGCAGGTCGGCCTCACATACAGGCGTGACGTGAACACCGGCAGGCCAAGGGTGAACAAGCCCGGGAGCAAACTCGACCGGGAGCAGAAGGAGAACGGGACCTACTACTATGTGACCTCTAAAAAGGGTGGTGACGTAGAGGGAAGGGAGTCAGAAGAACAATAGTAAAGGTCGACGAGCCAAGAAGTCTACTGGATTTCACTTCGACCGATTTCCCGACATCGAACTGCGAGATGAATGATGGAGAGGGTCGAATGAAGGTGAGCGTCTTCTGTGAACACTTTCGCATATCTCTCTTGTCTCAGTTACATTGAAACCAGTTTCGCTTACGGGCCAAGAACAAAAGAAAGTCCTACTTATGGCAGAACGACAGAAGGTAGCTACTGCATTACTGTCGGAACTAGCCCAGTGAACCTGAGTATGCCTGACCCCCCTCTCTTCTCTCTCTTGCAGTGCGCGGTCTGAGCGCCATCATCGTCAGGGATTGCTGCATATTGTCTGATGGCTCGTTTGCGTCTTGGTACCGTCAGGACGATCTCACTGTGAACGGCTTTGGCCCTTTGGCTCCACCGATGGGTTGATTTCTATTTTCTGGACCATCTTAACCGGCCATTGTGGTAACCCTCGGTCAAACAGCGAGGTATCTTACACCAGCCCTAGAAGGCCGCAAGTGAAGCATGAAGGAAAGTTCGGGTGGCCTACAGTTCTGCATTCTCCTCCTAGGTGGTGATGCCATTCCTTCTCGGCACCCCTTTCTTCACCACCCGTCCAAATACTGATATTATGCATTGATACCCTGCCAGGCGCGAATGACTAGAACTACCAAGATAGACATGTTCTGCCACATCTTTCCCCAACGTCTATTGAAGTCGCTAACTAGTAGCCAGCTTCCTAGTTTCCTCACACCCAATCCGGGCAGACACTTTACCGATGCGGGTCATAGGGTGAAGGTCATGGACAGATTTGGAATTCAGATGGAAGCGCTCACCGTCTCGCTTCCCTCGTTCTGGGGAAGGATACCCAATAATGACCGTAGAGCCTTGACCAGGCTTTCTAATGATGCGCTGGCCGAAGTCACTGACAAGTTCCCCGACCGATTGATTCCCGTTGCGTCGTTGCCAGACCCAGCCGATCAAGATGCCCTCGACGAACTTGACAGAGGAATAAATGAACTGGGAATGAAGGGCTGCATGATCTTCTCGAATGTAGATGGAAAACCTCTGGACTCGATAGAATTCGACCCCTTCTTCCAGCGGATGGAGAAATACGATCTGCCGGTGCTTCTGCACCCGATGACTTGGCAGTACTATCCTTGGATACGTGAATATGACCTCTTCCAGACGTTTGGTTGGCCCTTCGACACTAGTTTGGCTATGGCTAGACTCGTTTTTGGGGGGGTTCTACAGAGACATCCAGAGTTGAAAGTGGTTTGTCATCACGTCGGCGCCATGATTCCTCACTTTAGCGAGAGAATCAGGGGCGTATACGACACTTCCGTGGAGCGGGGAACGAGTCATGGTGAAATCCCCACAGATTCAGCCTCAAAGACGAGTAGAGCCATCACGGATCCGATCGAAGCCTTCAAGAAATTCTATGCAGACACAGTGACCAACGGTGGTCTGTCTGCACTCCGTTGCGGCTACGAGTTTTTCGGAGCTGAAAAGCTAGTCTTCGCAACGGACTATCCCTTTGGTCCAGACCAGGGTGAGAACTACACCAAGGGAATAATAAAGAACGTCGTGGATTTGAGGATTAGTGAAGAAGAAAGAGAGAAGATTTTCGAAATCAATGCGAGGAACTTGCTAAGACTGGACTAGATGCCTTCCGATTGCCATTTCCTTGCCCTGTCAGGGTTCCATCAATTTGGCGACCCAGTCGACGGCAAACTACCTCAGAACGGCTTCGCCGTGAGCCAAGGAAAGAGCCAAGCCCAAGCTTCACATTCAGAGATTAGGCTCCAAATATCTAGGACAACTCAGCGCAGTTGAAGTTCTGTTCGTCCTAATCGGGCCTGAATCTCTTCCACTTGTTCTCATAGTACTTCCAGCCCTCTGTCTTCTTTGAAAGGTCAACCTTTTTCGCATACTCCGACACATTTGCTTCATCAAACGGAACCACCTTGCCGAAGTGGCTGGCGAGTATCTGGTTTCGCGCGGCGCCTTCGAGGCTGATCATCAAGAAGCAGGCTTCTTCCAAGTTTCTCCCGACTGTCACAACGCCATGCCCTTTGTGGATGATTGCCTTGCGATTTCCGAGCCTGGCTACCATTTCATCGGCAATCTCATGGTCGTCGATAAGTCGGGGTCCACGCTTGAGAACCGGTACACCGTCAGCAAAGAGCGAGCCTCTTAGGGAAATTGGAAGCAGTTGAGCGTCGGTACTACCCAATGCGGTTGCAGTTGGAGGATGTAGGTGTGCTATGCTGTTTACTTCTGGACGCGCCTGGTAAATATGCGTGTGAATGTACACTTCGTCGACCGGGTTGAGTTTCCCCTCAACCACCCTGCCATTCAGATCGAGCGAGATGATGTCACCCGATGTCATCTCCCCAAGCCCTCTTGCAAGTTCATGCACGTGACCCGGCATCAGTATCCTATCATTATCGGTCCTTACGCTTATGTGCCCAGCATATTCATTGCCCAACTCCTCGTGCAGGCCCTCCAGGAAAGCTATCCGGCACGCAAAAGCTATTCTGCGCCTTAAATTCGCGACGGAAGCCGACACACTTGCTATCAGCCTGTTTGTAATCTTAAGCGTTCCGCGGATTCGCCCGCCAGGCTATTAAGTCAGATCAGGGCGTTTCTGATCATGACTGGGGTCAGGATGCAAGTTTCTTAATGTCGAAAGAGGCCCTCAAGACGGGGAAGAAGGTAAGAAATGGGAGTCGGAACGCGGTGAATCGACCGAATTGACCAAGCTCAGTCTAACCTATGCCGGGAGAGATTATGACCGAACTCATGCCCTGATAGACGGAAAGGTTCGACCAAAGGATACCGAACTCAGGTACATCGTAGTAGAGGATCCTGACCAAATCTTCCGAAGAATGATAAGTCACAAGGAGTTCGACTCTTGCGAATTCTCCCTATCATCCTACCTGGCATCTCGGAGCGCGGGCGACGAGTCCTACGTCGCCCTGCCGGTCTTCCCGTCCAGAGTCTTCAGACACTCTTACATATTCTGCAACACAGAAGCCAAGATTAGCGAACCCGCTGATCTTGTGGGCGCCAAGGTTGGTATCCCTGAATGGCAACAAACCGCTTCCATTTGGATAAAGGGAATACTTCAACACGAGTATGATGTGCCAATTCGATTGATAGATTGGGTCAGGTTCAGGGGCGAGAGGTACCCGATGAAGCGTGTAAGGAAATTCAAGATACTCGAGGCCCCTGACCTCACTCCCGAGACATCCATGGAAAGAGCTGGGGTCGCCCTTGAAAAGGGAGAGATCGACGCGCTGATAAGTTCAAGGCCCCCAGCAGGGCTGTACAACGGCAAGAGAACAAGGCGGCTCTTTGTGGAATGGAAAGCGGAAGAAGAGCGGTATTTCAAACGTACGGGCATATTTCCCATAATGCACACCGTTGTCCTACAGAGGCAGGTGTACGAAAAGAATCCATGGGTGGCCAAAAGTCTCTTTGACGCCTTCCAGACCTCGAAGGAGTCAGGTTACAGGTATCTGGAGGATCATGGCGACAAGATCAGCCTCGCATGGGCACGGAGTGCGTTGGAGGAGCAGCGGGCGTTGATGGGTCCAGATCCCTATCCCTACGGACTAGGGGATAACAGAAAGACAATCAGCACGTTCATGGAATATCAACGAGAGCAGGAGGTAATCGCGAGGACAGTCCGATTAGATGATGTTTTTCTGCAAGATTTCTCGACCGGATGAAGACCCGAGACTTTCCACGTTTCCTCGTCCACCATCTCCCTTTCGCCATTGAGCATCGGCGAATGGGATGCTAGACCTCTGATTCCGGAAGTGTCACTCACAGTAATGAATCGAATTCGGATGAAGTTCAAGATTTATAATCATCACGAGCCGCGAAACGAAAAAGTTGTCTAGTCAGGAAGAGGTCCTCCGTCAGCCCGAAACCTCCCTGGTGGGGGTGTCCCTCCCTCGCGTTGATTCAAAACTGAAGGTGAGTGGCAAAGCCCTCTACACAAGAGACATGAGTCTGCCCAACATGCTCTACGCAAGGATAAAGCGCAGCCCATTCTCACATGCTCGGATACTCCGCATTGACATGCGTGCGGCTCGGGAAGCCCTCGGTGTCAAAGCAGTCATAACGGGAGAGGATTTCCCTGAGATAGGTACGGAGGACACACCGGCGCTTGCGCGTGGGGAGATTCTTTACGCGAACCAGGCAGTAGTTGCAGTCGCCGCAGAAACACGAGCTCTTGCGAATGGAGCAGTCGACCTCATCGAGGTGGAATACGAGGAGCTCCCACCAATTCTAGATGTAGAGGCTGCTATGCTGCCCAATCCCCCCTCTGTTATCAGCCATCCAGGCGAGAAAACGGAATCGCCCAATGTGGGAAGGCATCTCAAGATTAGGAAGGGAGACGTTGAGGAAGGCTTCCGACACTCAGGCATGATCGTCGAGAACACGTACACGACCGCCATGGAATCCCACTTCCAACTTGAGCCGCTGACCTTCCTCGCGCAACCTGATCCTGACGGAGGCGTAACGATCTGGGGCACAAGTGCTGGTCCGCACAAAATCCAGGCCGAGGTTTCGACTTACATCGGCGTTGATCGCTATCTTGTGAGAGGCAGAGTCCCGTACATGGGCGGGTGGTTCGGAAGCAAGGAGGAATCTCACGTCGCGGCGGTGTGCGCGATGCTCGCAATGAAGACGGGCCGACCCGTCAAGCTCGAACTCTCCAGAGAAGAAACCATGACTGCAACTGGGGTTCGACACTCTTCCAGAATCAGCATAAGAGATGGGCTAAGCAAGGATGGAAAGATACTCGCCCGCGAGATAAGAGCGCTCTACAACGGAGGTGCTTACGGCTCGCTTGGAAATAACGTTATGCGAAACAGCTTATTCGCGGCATGCGCCGTCTACGACATCCCTAACCTCAAGATCGACACATACAGAGTCTACACAAACCTTCCCCCCGGGACAACAAAAAGGGCGCCACTCGGTCTTCAAATGGTGTGGGCGATAGAGTCGCAAATGGACCTGCTAGCATCCAGGATTGGTTCAGACCCCATTGAGTACAGAAAGTGGCATCTTCTGCAAGATGGGCAGGAGAATGCGATGGGTGAACTTGTAGAAGACGCCTCTTTCGAGAGGTGCCTCAATGAAACGGCGAAGTCTATCGGGTGGGGAGTGAAACCGCAGGGAGAAGGAGTTTGGAAAGCAGGTAAGGGAGTCTCGTTGGCTGCGAAGTGGGGGCCCGTTGGCCCACACCAGGCGATGGTCAGAGTAAGAGAGAACGGGAAGGTCGAAATCTGGGCCGAGCTTGTAGAGAATGGTGCGGGAATCTACACGAGTATAGCACAGCTGGTCGCGACCGAGTTTGGGATATCCGCAGGGGACGTAATTGTTATGCCATTTGTTCTAGGCTACTCCGATTCTTCCACGAGTGGACTCTCGGGAGGTGCATCAGCAAGCAGACAACTTGTGAACGTTGGTCGCGCGACCCAACTGGCCTGCCAAGATGCAAAGAGGAAGATTGCTGAGCGCGGGGCCAGAATTCTACACACTTCACCCGAGGGAATAGAAGTAAGCGGAAAAAGAGTATTTGCGAAGACTGACCCAAGAAGGTCAATCATGATTTCGGATCTATTCACGCAAGCGAACATTCTCGCTGGAAAGCTCGCCGTGAGCGGATTGGTGGAAGGGATGGAATTTGTAGGGTACGGGACCGTATTCAAGAAGGCGGCTGAAACTGACCCAGAGACCGGTCGGACGCTGGGGGGAAGAATCTCTCCTTACTATATTCCGGTGTGTCAGGCGGCAGAGGTTGTCGTGAATATTGAAACAGGGTTAGTGAGAATTAGGCGCATCGCTGCTGCAATGGACGTGGGGAAAGCAATAAACCCCGAAATAGTGAAGGCGCAGATCATAGGATCCGTGGCGATGGGTGCAAGCGCTGCACTCGGTGAGGAGATGGTGGTTTCCAATGGAAAGACCGCAAATGCGAATCTGGCTGATTACAAGCTGCTTAACGTGCTGGATGCCCCTGATATTGACCCATTAATCATAGAGACTGCATACCATGATGGTCCATATGGGGCTAAAGGAGCTGGTGAACCTTCAACTCTCCCAACTGCAGCTGCAATTAGGAATGCAATTCATGATGCAGTTGGGGTGTGGCTCAACGACTTGCCAATGACGCCAGAGAGGGTCTTGGAGGCGCTGTCGAAGCGCGTTGAGACACATGCCTAGTTACGGTCCAACGACACTGTTGAGGCCTAAGGACGTTGACGAGGCAGTGAAGCTGCTCAGGGAATACGGAACTTCGGCCAGACTCGTCGCAGGGAATACAACGATCTACGAGCTCGTCGCGCAGGGCGCGCTGGTCGACATTGATTGTCTGATAGATATCACTCATGCCGGCCTGAGTTACGTCAAGGAACGAGAAAATGGGATCAGCATAGGTGCCGCAACCACATTCGCGGAAATGGCGAGGTCACCAGTGCTCGAAAGACCGGAGTACTTTGCCATCAAGGAGACAGCAAAGAAGCTCACCCCGCCTCAGGTGAGAAACATGGGCACCTTGGGAGGCGCGCTTTGCAGTGGGATACCATTTTATGACATGCCGACAACGATGCTCGCACTAGGAGCACGGCTCAGGATTGCCACCACAGAGGGAGAGAGAGAACTTAACGTCGAAGAGTTCTTTCTTGATTATTTCATGACGGCAGTTTCTCCCGAAGAGATTCTTACCGAGGCACGGGTTGAGGGAAACTTGAACACAGGAACTGCGTTTGTCAAGCTGGGAAGGACATCGTCCGATTTCGCGGTTGTAAATGCAGCAGCCAGAGTGGTGCTTGATTCGTCGAAAAAGAGAATTGAAGAAACTCGTATTGCCCTCGGCGCCGTGGCCAACAAGCCAGTCCGCATGGAGATGGCCGAAGGAGCTCTCGAAGGGAAAGTTGTTTCAAAGGACGTCATATTGAGGGCAGCAAAGGAGGCGGCAACCATGGAGCCAACGGCCTCTATTCACGCCTCCAGTGACTACAAGAAGCGGGTCATCCCTGTTCTCGTAAGGGATGCGCTGCTATCGGCAGTCAGCAGAGCGGGGGGGAGTGCAGAAAGTTGAAGATGAATTTGGAGATCAACGGAGCATTACAGGAGGTCGAAGTATCAGTCTCAACATCTCTTGCGGACATGCTTAGGGAGACACTCGGAATGACGGGAACAAAGCGGGGATGCGATTCTGGTGGGTGTGGCATGTGCTCCGTAATTCTCAATGGGTTGATTGTCTACTCCTGCATGACGCCCGCTTGGAAGGCGGAAGGAGGGAAGCTTGAGACTGTCGAAGGACTCGAAAGGAAAGGCAAGCTTCACCAACTTCAGGACACTTTCGTAAGGAATTCCGCTTCACAGTGTGGCTACTGCACCCCTGGAATACTTATGGCGGCGAAGGCGCTCATTGACTCGAATCCCCACCCGACGGAAGATGAGATCAGGGAGGCACTGTGTGGTGTCCTGTGCAGATGCACTGGCTACGTTCCCTACTTGAAGAGCATTCGCGAAGTAGCGGTGCAAAGCGCTATCAGGTGAGAACCAAGAAACCTTGCCCACAACAAATACCGAGTTCTCTCTGGGACTCCCCCGCGACAAACTTTGGGAAATGTTGAATGACCTCAAAAGTTTAGGAAAATGCATACCTGGTTGCGAAGCGGTTGATGTACTCGGGCCTGATGATTCCAGATGGAAAATGAAACTAAGCGTGGGGATTGTAAGCCGCAGGATAGAGGCAAGAGCTCATGTTGCCGAGAGGGTGAAGCCTGAGAGCCTGGTGATCAACCTACAAAGTATTGATGGAGATTTGACAGGAGTTTGGAAGCTGCAGCTGAGCGAAGAGAACCCAACCTCGACCAAGGTGAAACTTACTGCGGAAATTACGGCACGAGGAGCCTTCGAATGGGCTGTCAACCAGATTATCAAATCACAGATGAGCAAAATGGTCTCCCAATTCGTAGATTGTATTTCGAAGTCTATCGAAGGCTGAGCTCCTGGGAGGATCGGGGAACTAGCTGGCGGCAGACTCTATGGTCACTGTTACTCTTTACAACCGTCACATCTCGGAAGTGTTTCACCGAGTCGACAGAAACTCAAACCAAAAGCTGGAACACTTATTACAATAATGTCTTTCGGATTATCGGCCATGCCAGTTTGGGATGACCTCATCAAGGTCTCAGACCAGATGATATTCCGGAGGGCGGGGTACGGTGGCAAGGTTAGGCCCCGAAGGAGACCCGCTTTGCTTGTAATAGATGTGACAACCGCCTTTGTGGGTGACAGACCAGAGCCAATCTTGAAATCGATCGAACGTTTCCCGAACAGTTGCGGCGAAGCCGGGTGGAGGGCCGTCCACAAGATCAAGGAACTGATGCAAGCGGCTAGGTCAAGGTCGGTTCCGGTGATATACACCGCGGGGGTAAGAAGCAGCAAGGCAGAAGCGGGAATGTGGGCTGAGAAGCACAAACGCGTATTGGAAGCAACCGATGGCATCTACAATACGGTTGAGAGTGTTCCAAATGAAATAAAGCCCCAACCTGGAGACATCATAATTTCCAAACTCAAGCCAAGCGCCTTCTTCGGAACACCGTTGGTTGCTCAGCTCGTCTCTCTGGGGATAGACACATTGCTTGTCACGGGCTGCACCACGAGCGGGTGCGTGAGGGCCTCCGTTGTGGACGCCTTTTCTTATAACTACCCGACCCTCGTCGTTGAGGAATGCGTCTTCGACCGGTTCGAAATCTCGCACAAGGTCAACCTCTTTGACATCAATCAGAAGTATGCCAGTGTGATCTCCTTGAGCGAAGCCAAGGCTTACTTGGCCTCCTTGCAAGGGAGGGCGGTGAGGAAAGGAAACAAGGTCTGACTCCCTGCTTCACAACGCGTGGGCGCCGACATCAGGCTCACGGGGGCCCGTTCACAATAGCAAGATGGAGCGGCAGAACGGGAGGTGGAGGGACAGGGAGAAGGTCATGCGGGGCCTCAAGAGGGCAGATTCGCCCGTTGTCAGCGGCCTCCAAATCTTCCACAACTACTTCAGGCCGCACGGAGGGCTTGGAGGCAAGATCCCAGCCGAGGCCGCTGGAAAGTCGCGGGTGAGAACAAGTGGATAACCTTGATACAAAACGGGGCTCTCGCGTGCCGAGTTGCCCAAGCTCAGGATTCCGAGCGACCCAAGGAGGGTGTCGCGGGTCTGTGAGAAGGGGCTTCACGAAGTCCCTCTCAGTTTGGGGAATGGGGCGGCACACGCATGGGAGGCAAGTGAAGAAGAGTCGGCATTCTGGAACATTCTCACAGGTATTCACAGAGATGCCCTTGTCGAACATCAAAACGATAAATGCTTCCTCTGCGGTATCGACTCGATGATGCCATAGGAGCCGAATCTTGATGACCTTGATTCAGAGGCTCAGGGCCCGACGCTTGACTGGAAGAACTAAGGCCCGTCAACTTGACAGTTCGCCCATGGGCCGACGCTTGACGGAGGAGTCGGTGAGCCGCTGTCTTGACAGAACTGTGGAGTGCCCTTCTTATATACGCTGACAGGCCGAGGTCGGCACATGGAAAGAGTCGGACTCGGTCTCGGTTACAGCCCAGAACTCACCGTGAATGACATGTCGAAGTGGGTAATTGATGCAGAGGAGAGGGGTTTCGAGTTGACTTTCTTCTCCGAGACAATAATGACAATGAGAGACGCAATCACGTCATTGACCGCATTTTCTGTCAGGACAAGTAGGATGAGATTTGGATGCACCCAGATACTGAGGATTAGGACTCCTCTGGTAATTGCTCAGACCTTCACGTCTCTGAACGAAATCTCCGGGGGGAGGGTCATACTCTCGGTTGGCGCCTGCACGGATTCCCATGCACGCAAGCACGGACTCCCCCTGCAGAACCCTGCGAAGGTATTGAAGGAACATGCGACGCTGATAAAGAAGTACTGGGAGAACGAGACGGTCAGCTTCAAGGGCGAAACGATTGAGGTAGAGGGGGAAGGTTTGGCGATCAGACCGAAATCTAAGATCCCTCTGCTCCTTGCATCGACAAGCAGGACCGGACTTCGGATTGCGGGGGAAGTTGGCGACGGTGTAGTCGTTAATGCCACCACATCGCCCGAATACGCCCGCAATGCACTCGCTGTAGTAAAGCAGGCGGCCGAGGCGGCTGGGAGGAACTTCAACGACTTCATTATTACAGGTTTGGTAGTGTCGGGTGTTACGGATGGCACCAAGGAAGCAGAGAACGCACTCAGGTGGGAGCTCGCGAGCAAGTTCGATCCTCTCCAGGTGGACTTCGCGGTCAGGCCTCGAATAAGGGTGGGCGAACCTGTGGTTACCGAAGCCCTGATTCAGAAGCTGTCAGAATCGTACAGAATCGGGGGGAAGGAGAAACTGGCCCAGGACATCCCTGAGGACGTAATTCGCAGCCTCACTGCATTCGGAACGGCCCGAGAGGTCAGAGAGCGAGTCGAAGAATACAGGAAGGCTGGCGTGCAACTCCCGATTGTCAGGCCGGCGAGTTCGAAGCTGATGAAATCCGTGATGGACGCCGTTTCATAAGAATCTACACGACGGATGGATTAGGAAACGAAATAGCGGGACATGATGCCGTGCTTTCTCTATGCCGGGGGACCTAGCAATCCATTCTTGAAGTGCAATAAGGTGTGAAGCCTCACCCTCGCTTAGATGGAACCCAGCGAACCAATTCTAGCGAGCGCTTCCTTAAGCTGATGCCTAGGCGCGGCGTAGGAGAATCTCAGGTATCCCTCACCTCTAGAACCGAACGAAACACCAGGAACGGTGGCAACTTTTGCCTTCTCAAGCAGACGGAGGCAAAGGTCGAAGGAACTCGCGTCGACAGAGCTTGCGTTGGCGAACGCGTAGAAGGCACCTTTCGGCGTCATGGATCTGAAACCCTGAATCTGGTTCAAACCTTTTACAAACATGTCTCTCCTGGATGCGAATTCTCCAACCATCTCCTTTACGCAGTCCTGCGGGCCATTTAGTGCCGCCACCCCCGCCGCTTGTGATACAGACGACGAGCAGGTATTCATGCAGGAATTCAATCTAACCATTGCGCTAATTACTTCCTTGGGTCCTGCGGCGTAGCCGAGCCTCCATCCAGTCATCCGGTAAGTCTTCGAAAACGCGTTTATCGTGACGGTTCTGTCTTTCATCCCCTCAAATTTCGCGATGCTGTGGTGCTCGGCCCCGTCGTACACCAATTTCTCGTAGACCTCGTCGGCAATCACGAGAAGGTCCTTCTTTCTCGCCAGATCGGAAATCCCTTCCAAGTCATCCTTCTCCAAGACGCCTCCAGTTGGATTGCTGGGAGAATTTAGGAGAATCGCACGCGTCCTGTCGGTAACGAGCGAAGTCATCTCGCCGATTCTAGGCCTGAACTGGTCTTCCTCTCTGAGGGAATAGTAGGTCGGTGTCGCTTGAACTAGTTTCATCAAAGGCTCGTAGTTCGCCCATCCTGGGTTGGGTGTCAGCACCTCTGAACCCGGGTCGACCAGGGCGAGCATTGCCAAGGAGAGGCCTACATTTGCCCCGCTGGTGACTACGATCTCAGAGGAATCGTAGTCAAGGCTGTTCTCACTGCGTAGCTTTCTTGCTATCGCTTCTCTCAGTTCGGGAGTCCCCGCGCTGGGGGTATAGCGAGTAAGACCATTCGATATGGCCTCTTGCCCTGCCTTGGCGATGTGCGCTGGAGTTGGGAGGTCTGGTTCACCTATCTCCAAGTGTATGACATCAGGGATGAGCTGAGCCTTGTCGTAGATTACACGTATGCCAGAAAGAGGGAGGTCGCGTGCCTTGGTCGAGAGTCTGGCTTGCGCTCCTTTCGTCTTCACTGCACCTTTTCCAGTAATCGTCGCTTCATCTATTCATCCTCGACGTGATTCGGGAGAATTCTTGGTCGGTCAGTGTTCTCTTCCTTCTTATCGCTTCGTCTTTGACGGCCAGCAGAACTTTGTCCACTTTCGCCTCGTCCACGGTCAACCCGAGCTTGTCCGCCCTGTAGAATATGGAGTCTCTCCCGCTTTTCTTTCCGACTGCGATTCTCACCGGGTCATGCCCAACGACGCTAGGAAGGAATGGGAACATTTCGAGTGGCATTCCCAGCTTCTCCAACCGCCTCCACCATCCAGCGATGATTCCAGACTCGGTCTCGAAGAGTCGATCCCCAACCACTGGTTTCTGGGGTGTGAGTCTAACGCGCGAGAGTCGTTCAACCAATTTGGACAGGCTGCGCAGCTTGTCCAGTTTCATGTCAGTCTTCACTCCATATAGCATTTTGAGCGCGACGGCGAGCTCCTCCAACGACGCGTTCCCGCTTCTTTCGCCGAGTCCGTTTACAGTGACATGAGCCACCTCCGCGCCAGCCGCCAGGCCGGCCAGTGTGTTCGCTACCCCCAACCCGAAGTCGTTGTGAGCGTGAATTTCAATGGGTTTCTGGGTGACTTTCCTGATTCGCTTGACAAAATGCGCGTAGGCTTGGGGGTTCATGACGCCAAATGTATCAGCAACGACAAGAGAATCCATGTGTCCCTTGGTCGCGACCTGACTTATGAGCCTCCAGAACACCTTGAAATCTGCCCTTGTTGAATCAATGGTGAAGAAGGCCACGTAGAGCCCATGGCGGTGAGCGTAGTCAGTCGCTTCCACAGCCAAGTCGATCGCTTTGTCTTCGGTCCAACCGTACCCGTATTTTATCAGGTGGTCACTGGAAGGTATCTCCATCACCAAGCCGTCGACGTCGACTCTCAATGCGTTGTCGACATCAGACTTCATGCAACGAGAGAAAGCGAATATCTTCGATTGGAGTCCGAGATGTGTGATTTCCTTCACGGCCTTCGCGTCATCGCTTGAAACAGAAGGTAGACCTGCCTCGATTCTGTTCACGCCAGCTTCGGCCAAGGCCCGCGCTATCCTGACTTTCTCTCTACTCCTGAAGACGACGCCGGCCTGTTGTTCCCCGTCCCTTAGCGTAACATCATGAATTCGAACCTTCTTTGGGAACCCGAGACCTGCACGAACTTCGTCTTCGAAGTTGTAGGCGCTGACATAGTAACCTCCTTTTCTGAAAGACGAAGTCATGTGTTCGCGCGCTCGACTCACTGCTTTAAGCGTATGTCCCTTCAAATCTTGCAAAGGATCATTCCGCGTTAAACACTTATTGGGGCGATACGACGACCGAACGACGTGGTTCAACCGAAATTCTCTATGAAACGCTTTACCGATGCCATGGATCAGAAAGGCCTTGACTTCCTTGTGGTAACAGTTCCTGAGAACATATTCTACGTAACGGACCTCCCGGTCTCCCCCGTTTCACCAAACAGACTATTGAATTGTGTTAAGAATTCCTCTCCTGCCTTCGCCACAATCAGCAAGACCGGAGAAGTCACGCTTGTAGTAACGAGCGCCGCAATTGAGCTTGTGCAAGAAAGTTCATGGGTCGAGGATGTAAGGA
Source organism: Nitrososphaerota archaeon (assembly GCA_027887005.1). Classification (NCBI taxonomy): domain Archaea; kingdom Thermoproteati; phylum Nitrososphaerota; species Nitrososphaerota archaeon. Next base: position 160,395 of record JAPCJI010000003.1, on the reverse strand, counting down.
CCTATGCAACAGGGACCTATATTGTAAGACCGGGTCGGCAAATCCCGAAAGATGTCGCTGCAGATCCTTTGGAGGCCGTTGCGAGAATAGTCAGGAAGAGCAATGCAAAGAAGGTAGGCTTGGACATGAAATATGCGACCGTGTATGCTTCTGAACGATTGCGGAGTCTGCTGCGGGACATCGAAATAAGTGATGAGACTCTCATGTTTGAGCTGCTGAGGATGGTGAAGAGCAAGGAGGAGCTAAGACGATTCAAGGAAGCGAACAGGATACTCTGCGCAGCGATAAGGAAAGTCATGGCCGAGACTCGTGTGGGAATTCATGAGCGGGAACTTCAGCTTGTGCTGAAGTCGGCCATCCTGAGGGATGGTGGCGATATGTGGCAGCAGACCTCAATTGCTGCGGGGCCAACTGATGGGCCGAACATCTACAGCCAACCCACGGACAGGAGAATTCAGAAAGGAGACATAATAAGAATTGACGTTGGTTGCGTCTACAAAGGGTATACGGCCGACCTATCTCGGACTCTTGTCGTGGGCAAGGCGCCGCCGGAAGCACGGAAGATCTACAGAGTCCTTCAAGAGGCAGAGGAGAGGTTGATTGACGCGTGTGGGCCAAGCCATAAGGCATCTGAGCTGCATGCAATCGTCGTCAATTATGTCAAGAAGAACCTAGACAGCAAGTACACGAGAGGAAACGTTGGGCATGGAGTTGGGGTCGAACTCTACGACAGGCCGTTTCTCTCAGGAAATGATGACACGCAACTGCAGGCCGGGATGACCCTATCTCTTGAGGTTCCGTATCACAAGTTCGGGCTCGGAGGCTTCAATGTCGAGGATAGCGCCATCGTGACAAAGGACGGCTGCGATATCGTTTCCGACTTACCGCGTGAATTGATAGAGGTCGGGTAGAGGGGACTAGACTATGTACGGAATAGTAGTTCACGGTGGGGCTATCAACCCGCTAAGTGCAGAATTCAACAGAGGGGTCAGTGACGCCCTGTTGATTGGAAGGGGCCTGCTCGACCAAGGGGGAAAGGCCATTGACGCTGTAGCTCAAACCATCGTTGCCATGGAGGACAACCCGATTTTCAATGCTGGAACCGGTTCTTGGGCGAACCTGGCGGGAGACGTCGAAATGGATGCCATCATAGTCGACGGCTCAAAGGGGACTTCTGGAGCTGTCGCCTGCATAAGGAATGTGCAAAATCCGATACTCGTTGCGAGAAAAGTGATGGAAGAGACCGACCACACCCTTCTTGCGGGCGAAGGAGCGACAAGATTCGCCCGAACCCTCGGGTTTGGCGAATACAATCCTCTGACAAAGGAACGCGAAGCCACATGGAAGGACCTGCGCGATAAGCTGAGCCGTGGGGAGCAAACGAATCTCACGAGGTACTGGTCAAAGATTGCCAAATTCGCCAGGGCTGATACGGTCGGGTGCGTAGCGCTTGATCGCCAGGGGGGACTTGCTGCGGGCACGTCGAGTGGGGGGTTTCCTATGAAGCTGCCAGGGAGGATAGGCGACGTGCCCATACTCAATGCTTCCACGTTTGCTAGCAGGAGTTGTGGCGTCTCGCTCACGGGTCACGGCGAGATAATCGTTCATCACATAGTAGCCCGAAGGATACATGACCTGGTCCAGGAAGGGATGAATCCACAGGAGGCGATCGAGAAGGAGTTTCGGGAAGTGTTGCATGGACTGCCCTCCAGTGAGGGTGTACTAATGGCCGGGATTGTTCTGAACGACAAGGCAGAGGTGGGAGTGGCCAGAAACGTCGACGCGACCCCGCATGCCTACATAAGGGAGGGCATGAGTGAAGTGCAGATAGGGTTCGGACCCCAGATTCACTGAAAACATCAACCCCCCACATCCAGAGTGTCTGAACAGGCTTTGACGCTGTGATAGCGGCCTGAACCCTTGGGCCGGGCAGATTTGGCCTCTGCAGCGCTTCAACAGAGCTCGCCGGGTTCTGTGGAAGCTCTATTCCACGTGGAATGCGTTGATGCCTGGAACTGATCCCTACCGCTTTGCGGGGTTGCCTCCCACTCACGCGTGGGAGGCGCCTGCCACACTCCGACGCTTCCGCACGTTCGTGGGTGTTGCATTCGCCCGTAGCGCTCTCTTCTGACAGACGATAGCACCGTCAATCGCTTTGTGAACGGGCAACCTCACGTTTTCCAACCAGTAACTGTAGATCGTTGGCTCCTTCTCGAGTTCGGGTGCGGTGTTGTCCAGATATGAGAGGGCAGCTTCAAGAACTCTCTTCGATCTTTTCATCAACATGTTGACGAGATCTGGGTCTTGATCCAGCTCTGTTGATTCCAGTCTCATGTCCGATTCGACCTCGGCAAGGTCTAACGCTCTAGCCGTTTCAAGACCATTTTTGATCAGTTGCACGGCTTTCTCGAGAACACGGACTGAGATCCGGCGCGTTGCTATGAGATCGGCGAGTTCCTTCACCGCCATTGGGTTTTCGGAGATGGAAGCGAGTTCCTCGACATGACTGACCGACAACTTCCTTTCGCCTAGGAGTTGTCGTAAGGTCGATTTCGGAAGGCGAAGCAAGCCAATTCGGTTGGAAACATACTCTTGGCTTTTCCCAATCCGTTTGGCAAGCTGGGTGATCGAACCATATCCCAAACCGTCCTCCTCTTTCGAACAGACATAATCGTAGAAAGCTCGCGCTTCATCGAGAGGGTCCAAGGTCTGCCGCTGCACGTTCTCTGTAAGAGAAATCTCGAAGCACTTCTTATCGTCCGCTTCAATGATTATGGCTGGTATGCTCGGGTATCCCAGGCGTTCAAAGGTCTTTAGTCGCCGGCTGCCGGCTACAACCTCGTACCGAGAAGCTCCAACTCTGCGAACAAGGATTGGGTTGATAAGCCCGTGCTGAGAAATGGAATCGCCGAGACCCTCAAGATCGCCCAGATTCGAACGCGTGTTTGGTTTCCCGGAATGGATCAAATACAGCAGAATGTCAGCCGTCTCTCCATGGAAAGAATCTTCGCAGCCTTTCTGCAAAGATTGCATCGCACAGTCTCTTTGTATAGTCGTATTTATAGTTGACTTGATATTGTCTTGCGAAATCATTATGTCTCTTTACGATGGTTGATGATTGACGGCCTAGTCTTCCCCTCTTTTCTCGCAAGCGAAATTCTGTAAGTTGATATCCTTATACAAGACGACATGTCAAAGCAGCGCAACCATGAAGAAGCGCGATGGCAGTCAAGTCAATCTGGATCGGAAGGACGAGTTGTTGATCTCCATCCTTCAGAATGATGCAGAGCTGTCGCTGTCAGCAATTGGGGAGCAGGTGGGACTCAGCAAGATGGCTGTTTCGAACAGGATCAAGAGCCTCAGAGATGCGGGAATCCTTGAAGGATCGCACTACCGAGTGAACCCTCAAAAGGTGGGACAGGACTATCTGATGGTGAGTCAAGTCATTTGTGATGCGTCAGGGCCTGAACAGGAGGAAGTGGGGTCTCAAATCGCAAGGCTCCCCGGCGTTCAGACAGTGTACTTGAATTTCGGTTCCTATGATATCCTATTTGTTGCGAGAAGACGGGACAAGCAGTCGGCAAAGGAACTCCTGTACAAAGTCTCGCGCATTCATGGCATCAGGAATACCCTGACAACAATTCCGCATACCGTGATTAAGGAAAGCCTAGAAGTAAGACTGGAACCCTGATTTGCCTCGTCTGCTCTGAGCCCTTCAATGGAATGCCCTCCTTGTCCCCAAAGGCCCATTAGGGTCGCGGGAGGACAGCGGTGCGTGAGAGTAGGCTTAGTAGGCGGAACTGGTCTACTGGGGAGAGCGCTCGCCTCCAGACTGGCCAGCAAGCATCAAGTTCTGATAGGGTCGAGAGAGAAACAGAGAGGCGAGAGCGTAGCCGAAGCAATTCGGATATCCTCGGAAGGGGAGGTCAGCGGTGGGACCAACATGGAAGTAGCCGAGGCGTGTGAAGTGGCCATACTCGCGGTTCCGGACCTGGACTTGGCATTCCTTGAAGCACTGAGAACCAAGTTGGGAGGAAAGGTTGTGATTTCGCCCGTCGTGCCGATGCGTGTAGAAAACGGTTTCATGATTCATTCGAGGGCTGAAGGCTCAGCCGCTGAGGGAATCGCTTCCGTCCTGAAGGAGAGCAGAATCGTGGCGGCTCTCCACAACATACCAGCGGCTACAATCCTGAAGAAAGACAGGAAGGTCGACTTCGATGTCCTTGTTGCATGCGACGCGAAGCCGGATTATGAAGAGGCTTCGAGGCTGATAGCGAGCATCGAAGGTCTGAGGCCGCTGTACGTTGGGTCCCTCGCCATGGCTAGAACTATCGAGGAGATTACGCCCTTGCTCCTGAACGCGGCGAAGCTGAACGGGTTGAAGAGATTGTCAGTCAAGCTGGTCTCTTAGAAGGGGCAGAAACGGCGTTCAACTAATTTGATCTGGATGTGGAAGGAACCGGAGTGTTTTGAGCCTACTGCATTGCTTTCTTCTTTGCTGAGCCCTGCATTATCACGCCGGCTGCGATGACTATCGCACCAACGATGATCAGACCAGCACCCAAGTCGATGTAGGTTGTGTTCGGTGTGGTGGTAATGATATTTGTCGTAGAGGTGGTGGTTCCGTTTGCTGCGTACACTGCCGGAGCGACGGCGTTGTAGTACTCATTATCGAACGACACATAGAAGCTGCCATTGTTCGGAACAGTCCAGGTGACTGTATAGGTTCCGCTGCTTGGGAGCGTCCAATTATCCAGGGAAGGCGATGCGCAGGGCGCGCAGTTCCCCCACGCAATGAATTGAGAGATGCTCTGTGCGTACATGAAGATTGGACCCACCGACGAACTATAGTTCGATATTGTGAACGTGCCAGTTACGACTTCTCCCTTTGTGAGTACGGCTGCAGCCGGCGCCCAAATCCCAAAGGCGTCGATGCTCCTTGTTGTTTTCGGAGTGACCACAGTGTGGACCGTTGTTGTCTTCTGCGATGTCTGGCTCAGTGGGCTCGTAACACCGTATGCGACTAGCCCCACCCCTATCAATAGTACGACAACCCCCAGGACTGCGACGGTTGCTTTCATTAAGCATCAGACCTACGGGAGAGGTCGTTCGTTGCAAAGATCAGGAAATTTGTCCCCGGAGTGACGCCCGATGCTGATGCGAGCGTGAAATTCAACACGGGGATGCTAGGATCAGGATAGCCCGTCGGTGGACCCGTGTAATTCCCAAGTGCCGATACCGCGTTTGTCTGGAAGCTCATATCCACCCAGTATTTTGGAGGCAAGAAGGTTGCAACTACTGAGATGTTCACGTAGTAGTTGTTCGAGTAGATAACGCTCGACTGCGAGAGTCCGCCGTACGGACTCCACATACCCATGTCCATCCAGATTTTCCAAGCAGCACCCGCCTGCGTGTCGTTTATCCCTGGGAACTGTAGGTTCGCCTCGGCGATCCATTGAGTTTCGTTGTGAGCCCATCTGTCAGCCAAGAGCGTGGCTTCGGTGAGCTTCAGGATAACATCCGGATGCGCTGTTGCGTATGCCCGACTGGTGTACAACGTGTTGAAGAGCAGATGGGGGAATATGTGAGGAACGCTCGCAATAATGTGGAAATGCCCAGTTTGAACAGCTACGATGATATCGAACGGTTCGATTATGCTTCCCACAAGTTGTCCTGATAACATCGCCTGAGTTCTGGTTGGGTCGTTGCCGGTCGGTTTGCAGTTGACTTGGCTCCCGGTAAGGCCGTGCTGCTCCAATAGCTGGTGACAAAGTATGTCTGATGCGGCTCCGGGACTGAACACGCCGATCGGCTGTCCGGCCAGTTGACTCCAACTAGTTATTGAGTTGCTAACGACCAACGCGAAGTCATTCGTTGTCTCGTATGATGCGAACACCTCGAAAGGATAGCTTCCTGAGGCGTTTCCGGCAGTTTCAACGGCGTTGAGAACAGAACTAACCCCTCCTTCGGCGACGTCGACACTGCCAGCTACCAGTGCTCTGGCTACAGTCGGATCGCCGTCAAAGTATTGAACTTGAACGTTGAGATTTAGTTGCTTGGCGTATGTCTGCCAAAGCAAGAATCCTGGCGTGTCTGTCACGTCTGGAGTCCCAGCGAAACCGAGGATAACAGATTGGGATGCTGTCGTGTTCGTGGATTGCGTACTCTGAGTGGATGACGAACCAAGGGAAACCGCGTAGTACGCTCCAATTATGGCAGCAAGTATGATAATTACTGCTACTGCGAAAGATCCCACCCTGGAAATGCCCGAACGGTGCAGGTTAGACTTCCGCACAGAGCAAGTTGGACTCGCAGGAGCTATATAAGAATATTAACGCCGCCGGGTGACACGAATACATTCAAGGGATCCGAATTATCAAAAAGAATGGCCTACGGGAAATGGCGCGTGCGCGATGGCTGGGGGAAACTCCCCTTTGCCGTTCTTCTTACCTATTCACTGCTCGGGCAAAACAGAGTACCCGGTGACGGTGCTTTTGCTTGGGGTTTGAAGCTGCGGTTCTAAATGGAATCCAGCAACAACCCAAGGCGGGCTGTACTATCTTCCAAATGGGGAATCCGAGCAATATCCGTAGCGGTAGTTCTCGCAGTATGGCAGTTGGTTGCCGGTGAGATTGTTAAGAACGAGCTCATTGTGCCCACTCCGACTGGTGTAGCCGCCGGTTTTGTTTACCTCGTGTCCAACAATATTCTCCAACCCCCACTGGCAGACACATTATGGACTTTCGCAATAGGATTCACGATCTCGGTTGGCGTGGGCATCCCAGTTGGAGCGCTAATGGCGAGGTCGAGGGTCATCGAAAACATCCTGGATCCATGGGTCAACGCATTGTACACGACGCCATATGTTGCACTGGTCCCTCTTTTCATAATCTGGCTGCACACAGATTTCAACGTCAGAATCACAGTAGTGGTCCTGGCCGTAATCTTCGTCGTAATAGTCAACAGTTTCCATGGTTTCAAGAACGCCGACAAGAGCCTGGTCGAGGCTGGCAGATCTTTCGGAGTATCAGGCGTGTCTCTTTACAGAAAGGTTGTCTTGCCGTCTTCCTTCCCCTACATCGTCACTGGGCTCAGACTCGGCATTGGAAGAGGTCTGGTTGGAGCGATAGTAGCGGAAGAGTTCTTTCAGCTTGTAGGATTGGGATATCTGATACCATTCTACGCGTCATTCTTTCAAGTCGGCAAGGTGATTGCAATCGTGATGACAATAGGACTGATAGGGTTGACTCTTACTGAAACTCTCAAATACGGAGAAAGGAGAGTTTCGGTATGGCGAACGGCTTCGACGGGTGGTTAAGCTGGCGGTGAAACTTGAGGTTGAAAGGATCAGCAAGAGCTTCGTTGCCGTTGATGATAGTAAGAAGGGCACCGAAGTACTGAAAGATATTTCCTTTTCTGTAAATGAAGGAGAAATCTTTTCGATAATCGGACCTACAGGTTGCGGCAAGACCACCCTGCTTCGAATAATAGATGGAATCATCAAGCCTGATTCAGGTCGCGTGCTAATCAACAACCAAGAAGTGCAGAATTTCAAGAACCCTTCTTGCGGGATGGTTTTCCAGAACTTCAATCTCTTCCCTTGGAGGTCAGCAATCAAGAACATCGAATTCGGCTTGGAAGAGACAGTTGAACCTACAGAAAGGCGCAAGATCGCCCAAGATTATATCGAACTGGTCGGTCTGAAAGGCTACGAGAAATATCACCCGCATGAATTGTCTGGCGGAATGCAGCAACGAATCGGTCTCGCTCGAGCACTCGCAATAAACCCGGAAGTCGTCCTACTTGACGAACCATTCAGCTCGGTAGACCTCTTGCTGCGAGAATCACTTCAAGAGGAAGTCATGAGAATCATGTCCAGAACCAAGAAAACGGCAATATTCATCACGCACAATGTAAGTGAGGCGCTCTATCTTTCAGACAGAATCGTCAGTCTTTCGAAAAACCCTGGAATGATCAAGAACATTTACGATGTCAAGATCCCGCGCCCCAGAACACAGGAAGTTCTTGAGTCAGCCGAAGCTCTGAAGCTCTCTGACCTCATGAGGCATGACTTGATGGAGAGTTTGAACAGACAGGGAGGGATCCCGGGTTGACTGCGGACCCGTGGCGGAACCATCGCAAAGATGATCTGATTTGAGCGTCAGAACGATTCTGCTCAATCGTTGGATCATCAGATTGTGTTCAGTAGTCGTCTTCTTGATAGTCTGGCAGCTTGTCGGGGAGTCAATCAGCCCATTGAGTTTCTCTCCGCCCACGGTCGTACTCGTGGTTTTTGGGCAGAATTGGGCTAACGGAATCCTGCCAAGCGCAACACTCATCACCCTTCAGACTGTGTTCGTTGGCTTCATGATATCGATGTTGGTGGGGATCCCGCTCGGTCTCATAATCGGTCGTAGCAGGAACACTGAATACGCCTTGGACCCTTACATCAATCTGATCTATTCGACCCCGGTGGTCGCGATCATTCCTCTTGTCGCGATATGGTTCGGCTCCAACTTCCTCTCCAGCTACCTGGTTGTGCTCATAACCGCGCTCTTTCCGATCATGATTAACACAATAACTGGTGTGAAGGACGTCAACAAGTCTTTGCTGGAGACCGGCCGATCCTTTGGATTCAGTGGATTGAAGCTCTGGAGAAAGGTTGTTCTTCCGTCTGCTACCCCATATATAATGACAGGATTGCGATTGGGAATAGGCGCCTCGATTATTGGCGCACTGCTAGCGGAGCTCTTCATGTACGATGTTGGTCTTGGGTACGTACTGGTCAACTATGAATCACGTTTTGACACGCCAGTGGTGATCTGTGGCGTGCTCATCATAATGGCCTTGGGCATAGGACTTACTGAAGTTGTGAAGTTTGCCGAAAAGAAGATCTCCCCATGGGCGATTCACGCGACAGGTGTGTCCTAGCGGACCTCAAAGGCGAGATTGCAAACTTACTCATATCGGCTACCTTAGGTTCGCGAGGAGCCCCTCCCTCTTCAGTCCGTCCGTCGGCCCGGGATGTACATCGAGGTTGGCCACGATTCAGTTGAGATTCAACAGTTTGGAAGCCGTGCGGAAGAATACATCTTCCTTTTGATCTTCGCTCAAGTTGGATCTAATAACAGCGTCTACATGTTTTGTGGAGTCCCAGAACGGGTAATCGCTTCCGAACACGATGTGATCCGAACCGAAATAATCATGAGCGAACTCGAGTGGCCGACTATCCATGGTGACAGTGTCCACATAGAGCCGCTTGATGTATTCGCTTGGTTTCTTTGCGATCTTTGTTTCCGGCGCTCGAGCAAATTCGAACTCGTCGTCCATTACGTTGGATATGAAGGATAACGTACCTCCAAGGTGAGAAACAATCAACCTGAGTTCCGGATTCTCTTCAAGACCAGAGCCAAAGATCAATCGTAACAAGCTCAAAGAGAGATCGACTTGCAGACCGAAAGTGGACGCCAAACGGTGTTCGGCCATGTCGTCGAGCACGAATGGGATAGTCGGATGAACGAAGACTGGCACGCCCAACTTGCTGGATGCCTTCATTACTTCTCGATAGTCCTTCGAATCGAGGAACTTCCCATTGGTGTTCGAGTGAACATATGCTCCCTTCAGTCCTAGATCCTTTACGGATCGTCTCAACTCTTCGACGGCTTCCCCCCCAGACTGAAGGGGAAGCAAAGCAAATCCAACGAATTTGTCAGTATTCTTTTCACAGAAATCTGCAATGCCATTATTAGCTCCCCTGCAAATCTCAACCGCAGATTTTTGGTCCATCTTGTCGACGCCTGGGAATGGTATCGAGAGTACCTGCAGATCAATCCCGGCGGACTCCATATCCTTCAATCGAGTTTGTCTATCAGTGAATTTCGCCAGAAGTCTTTGGCGGGGAATCTTGACCTTTTCTCCGTATTCCAGCACCAAACCGCCGTTCTCGTCGATTGCAAATCTGGGAAACTCGCTTCTCTCTTTAAGCTTTGAGATGAATTCTCTTGGGTAATAGTGCGTTTCGAAATCGATACGCAAACCGTGATACCCAAGTCATTGGGCGGACGGTGTTAAATCTTTTCTCGAGAGCGGACTTCTTGTCCGACTGTTTCAAACTGAACGGTATCCCCATGGAAAGGCGGGACTAGAAACTGGGAATGACTTCCTTTGAGAAGAGTTCCAGTTGCTCTCTAAAGTGTCCCATCGATTGGTAGATAAATTTCATTTCGTAGTAGTTGACCCCAGCCTCGCCATACCTCCTGATCTTTTCGATTATTTCCTTGGGTGAACCAACCAAGCTCACATCTGAGGCCCTCTCAAAGGCGTTCTCGCCGATAAAGACGTCGTATGCCTTGGAGTTGTTAAGTAGTGTTGCCCTGGCGTTTTCCTTCGCCTTATCAGGAGAGGTATCGATGCTGACGTAAATCTGGTTCGCCACTTTCAGATGGCTCAGGTCTCTACTAAACTTCTCCTTCGCCTCACGCTTGATGAACGCAACACTCTTGGCATATTCCTCTGGGGATAGGCCCCCTGGAAGCCATCCTTCTCCATACTTCGCAACTCGCACCAGGGCCTTTTCGATTGTCCCTGCAAACCAGAATGGCGGCCGAGGTTTCTGGATGGGCTTCGGAAACATTTCAGCATCGCTGAACTTGAAGAATTTGCCTGTGTAAGAAAACTTGTCCAGGTTGTGGTCCCACAGTCCAGTCAAGATTTCTACGAGTTCGTTGGTTCTCTCATTCTTCTCAAGGCGGCTGACACCCAGAATCTCAAAATCGACATTCTTTGTGGCTCGTGTCGCGCCTATCCCTACTCCAGCTATCAATCGCCCATTTGAGAGGTTGTCAATGATTGACAGCTGCTTTGCTGCCAATACGGGATTCCTCAGGGGAGCGATCAGGACAGATATCCCCAAGGTGAGTCTTTTCGTAAGCCCGGCAAGATATGCAAGCGTAGAAATGGACTCGAAGAAATTTGGTTTCTGATCAGGACGAAGTGTTTCAAGACTCCCGCATGAGATATGGACATTGTGAAGTTCCTTTGTCCAAGTGATGTAATCGTGACACCAGACACCGTCGAATCCTAGAGATTCTGCAGCAATAGCAGTTTTCGCAATTGCATCCGCGCCCGCAAATGGTCCGCTTATCGGGACCCGAACTCCAAAACCTGTTCGCTCAACCACGTTGAGATAGGTGGCGAGTAGTTGCGGATATATCTTTTCTGGTAAGCTTTTGCGTTCTGAAGTTTGCACGACTTCTCCGAGTGAATCTCATGACTTGCGAGTGTGCGAACAGGTCTGTTGTGCGGCACGTTTCAAATCCTCCGCAGAAATCTTTCTTTCGCCCCGAACTCTTCCTCACCATTTCCCCACTGCAGTCGGGTTGACGACCCGTCCTCTAGCCACGGCGTGTGTTGACACTCTCGAATGCTTAAATCAAGAAATTGGGAAGCGAGATTATGCCCAGCAAGATCTCACCACAAGCCTCGAAAGTTCTTGATAGGATAGACATAAACGAACTATCAAATCTTGCGCTCGACCTGGCACGTATCCCCAGTCCTAGGGGATTTGAGAGACAGATCGGCGACTTCCTCTTAGAATGGATGGCAAAGAATGGTTTCGAATGTTCCAAGCAGGAAGTCGCGGAAGGAAGGAATAACATAATTGGAATACTGAAAGGATCCGAAGGACACCCAAAGCTGGTCTTCAACAGTCACATGGATGTCGGACATGGTCTCCCCGAGGATTACTGGATCTATGGAGACGATAGGAAGAAGATTGCTGCGGAGGGCACGGAACGGGGGAACCTCCTTGTCGGAAGAGGCGTGATAAATGATAAGGGCCCAATGGCTGCATTCTTGGTTGCGACCAAGGCGATCAAACAGAGCGGGATCAACCTCAGGGGCGACATAGTCATGACATGCGTCGTGGGAGAAATAGGTCAGACGCCGATAGACGAATTTCAGGGTGACAGGTACGAAGGAAAGGGATTCGGAACTCGCTACTTTGTCAGTCACGGGGGTGTTGTCGATTACGCCCTCGTCGCAGAGGGAACAAATTTCGCGATTACTCGAGCTGAGGCGGGCGATGTGTGGTTCAAGGTAACCATACTGGGGAAAGGTGGAATCTACACTCCCTTCATCGAACGACCTTTCGACTTTGAAAACAACCCAAACGCGATATTCAAAGCAGCCAAGGTCGTTCAGAGAATAGAGGAATGGGCAAACGACTACGAAAAGGAGCATCGGCTGACGTTTGAGGACGGAACGATAATTCCAAAGGTCAATGTCGGCGCGATACGCGGCGGACTGCCAGTAAGGCCAACGCAGGTCCCTGGTGTCTGCAGCATCTACATCGATGTGCGACTGTCACCTATGGCTGATGCTGAAAACGTTCGAAAAGAGCTGGAAAAGGTGGTGAGCTCGTGCGATGTGAAGTTCACGATTGAGGCGTACCTCTACCGCAAAGGGCACATAGGTAAGAACGTCGACCGTCTGTTTGATGCTGTGAGATTGGCCCACAGGAATGTCTTCGAATCGTTCCCGAAGAAGTGCGCGCCCCCGTACACGAGTATGTGGCGTGACCTTAACGTGTTTAACGAGTCGGGGATACCGAGCGTCACATATGGCCCCCCGTCGTTCACATATCAGGAATTGACAGGAGAGGCGGTTCCCTCGATGAAGAAGGAGGATCTGCTCGCGGCCGCAAAGGTGTACGCTCTCGCGGCTCTGGAGCTCTGCGCCTAGTCCGTGCCTTCTCTTTTAAGATGCCTTTTCGCGTTGGGAGTAGGAAGATAGAATTCAACTCTGACGCATGTTCCACTTCCGGCTCGAGTGGGATTTGTCATTGCTCTGTTCTCTGTAACGTAGATCGAGGATATTTCAGGTTCCTAGTCTGGATAGCAATCACCTCTTCTCTCATGTTCACTTTTTGTTTGAATCAAGTGACAACACTTGCGTCGGGACTTCGTGACACTACTATGTGGCCACTAAAAAGGGAGGTGACATTGGGCAATGAACCGTATGTGCGGTATAGGGGGCAGCAAGTCGGATTTGAGCGTTAGCTCATTTGCAAGTCCCGAACGAACCCTAGGTCGCGGGTTCAAACCCGACGGGGCTCGCTGTCAGGGATGGGCTGGAATGCATGCCTCCGTCCACTCCCCCATCTGTTCCTCTGCCGCGATTCCTCAATGTGGAAGCCTCCTTCATGATACCGCCAGACTATCTTCTGACAGCCAGTAGTCCCAGCCTTCAGCCCCACTGTGTCATGCCCCCTGCGAGACGTTCCTCATCCACCTGCCCCATTCTTCACAGGAAACCATTCCCGCTTGAAATCTCGTAAGGTACTGGACTAACGCTAGGCGACCCGTTCGAGCAAGATGCGTCCATCGGCCAACTGAAGCTTGGCAGTCCATCCCTCCCTCAGGGCCGCATCCAATTCGTCCGGTCTGACAGTTCTCTGTGACGGCCCATTGGCTTTGGATGTCTGAGATGCGAGTTCTTCCCGCACAGACTTGATAATGTCGGGAGGAACTCCGGCTGCCTGAAGACTCTCGTCGCCTCCTGGGAGAGCCAATGCTGAAAGCGTGGCCAAGATGATGTCTTGAACCTCCTTTTCGGTCATCATCGGCTTTGGAATGGAGGTCGTCAAGTAGGACTCGAGTTTCTTGTAGTCGGTGACCCGGTCTTCTTCGGACTTCACGTAGTATGTCGACATGTACGGATTATGACCGAGCAGTGCGTGTGCGGCCTGGTCGCCGATGGTGTCAGCAGCCTTCGTGAAGAAGTTCTTTCGAAAAACGTGAAAGTGAAGGGTGTGGATTCGGTGACCCTCGATCTTGGCGTCGAGCCCAGCCCTGGCGACCATTTCTCGGAATGTGCGGTTACACGATTTCTCCCGTTGGTGGACGTCGGCCCCGGCGTACGTGAAAACCAGGTCGTCTTCCTTCGCGTTACCTTTGAGCCGCTGCAGGGCATCCTTCGCTTCTTCACTGAGAAAGGGCGTTCGCGCCTCTCGGGTCTTCGTGATTTCGACCCGCAGGTTGATCGTGGCTGGACTCTTACTCAGATCCACATCCTTCCACCTTACGCTAAGCGCCTCGCCGATGCGGATGCCCGAGCTGAGCAGCGTCAGCACCAGTGCCCTGTTCTTGGGGCTTGGTCGGCCCCTGGTCAGGAGGGTTCTCACCGAATCCATTGAGAGGGGCTGGTCGGCTATCTTCATGGTCCGCGGGAGTGTGACTTTGGACTTGAACCGATCACTATCAATTGCAATATCGTTGTAGGCCAAGAAACGTCTGACCGCAGAAACGTTGTTCACGATGGTCTGTGGTTTCAGGCCCCTCTTGTCCTGGGCACCGACCCAGTCGTCTAATAATGCGTACACGTTGCTTTCATCGATTGACTTGACCCCTTGTGCGTCGCAGAACTGCTTGAAACCCTTGATTCCTACTCGGTAGTGCCGGACGGAGTTGTCTGACTTGGATTTCCGGTACGCCCTGTCAAGGAATTTATCGGTCGAATCCCAAAGCATGCCATGGAGAGTCGGTTTTGGGCGTTATAGGCTTTACGTCCCGACACTTTAGAGAAGGCCGAGACTACTACGTCGCATCGAGGAAGGAAGAACCCCTTGAGGCTGGTAAGGAAGGCAGCAGAGGAAGCTAACCTCGAGCGCCCGGGGCGGGTCGCAACGGGGGTAGATGTCATCGGCGACCTGGCGATAATCAGACTCGACGGGCTCACCAGGCCAGAGAAGAAGCGGTTGGCCGAGGCGATTCTGAAGGAGGTCAAGAACGTCGCAGGGGTCTTTGACCAGGAAGGTGGCATCGAAGGCGAGTACAGGCTGAGGACCCTCAAGCACCTCGCTGGGGAAGAGAGGACGATGACCCTGCACAGGGAGAACGGCTGCGTCTTCAAAGTGGACGTTGCGAAGTGTTACTTCTCTCCGAGGCTCTCGACCGAGAGGCTCAGGATTGCGAAGGAGGTCACTAGGCGGGAAAAGGTCCTGAACATGTTCGCCGGCGTAGGCCCGTTTTCTATCCCGATCGCCCGGTCCTCCAGTGCCAGGGTGACAAGCTGCGAGATCAACGAGCTCGCTTGCACCCTACACGAGGAGAACGACCGGCTCAACAAGGTCGATCAGCTCGTGGAGGTGATCAGGGGGGACGCGTTAGAGCTCCCCGCGAGGGTGGACTCTAGATTCGACAGGGTCCTCATGCCTCATCCCTCGCAGGCGGACAGGTTCCTCCCCACCGCCCTTGCGCTGACGAAGAAGGGTGGTCTGATCCACTACTACAGGCACGTCCTCGGTAGGGATGACGAGGAAGCCACGGAAAGCATCAGGGCGGAGCTCTCAGGGCTACTCCCGAATACAGCTACCTACCAACTCAGGCGGGTCAGAGCCGTCGGGCCCAGGTGGGTCGAGATGGCGGCCGACGTAAGGGTCGGCGCCTAGAAGGGAAGACTCTGGCCGTACCTGTAGAGGTGGACGATCACGCCGAAGGTGATGAGCACGGCGCCGACGTCGAAGAGCGCCATGTTCCTCAGCCCTGTGAGCGTGGCCTGGGCCGCGAGCCCGTTCAGGACGACCTGGGCAAGGATCAGAAGGAGGAAGATGACGTACACCCACTTCTTCGTCAGGATCGCCCCTATGGGGGCACTCGCCTTCCGCACCCTCTCCTTGGCCTTCAGGTACCTAAGGAAGCCATAGGTCAGAACAAACGAGAGAGCCGTGACCCCGAGCATCGAGCCGAAGTATAGCACTGGGGGAACGAAGATCCTGCAGAGCGGTCCGGAGATCGAAATTCCGTTGACTACGCAGCTCGGGTTCGTGTTGGGGTCTACGTAGAAGCCCCAGGCGGTGGTGATGAGAATCTGGGCGATGCTCGTTATGCCCAGCGCCGTGAAGAACGGCCTGTCCTTCCAGCTGAGCTTCTTCGAAGTGTCGACGAACGGGACGGCTATGGCCATGAGGAGCAACAGCAGGGGCATCAGCCCCCCCATCACGAACTTGTCGAATTCCGTCCGAAGGAGGGCGTATATGCCGTCGATGTACCATTCGGGGATTGTGATCTGGGGGTTACTCGGGTTGTATGGTATGCCTACTGCCACCGGGAAGATAGCCGCGATTACGAACAACCCACCGGTGATTGTAGAAATTACCGGGAGGTCGAAAACAAGGTACCTAGGGAAGTGTACGAAGACTAGGATTATCATTATCATCGGCAATATGAAGACATGGTAGGAATAGAGCCTGAGGATGAAGTCGGAGAATCCTGCCCCGAATGTCGCGAACCGGAAGGCCCCCCCTATTACCGGACTGGAATTCGCCAGTGAAGCCCCTATCTCAATGGCCAGACCCGCCCTCTGGTTGAACAGAAGGTCGTAGCCTGTGAACGCCTCGACGCCTGTAATGAGCCCAAAGATGGCCCCGGTAACCCAGAGCACTTCGTTCTTGATCTTGAACCTTCCGCTGAAGTATTGGTAGTACAGGTGGAGGACCGCTAGAAGAACCATCGCGTTCGACGCTGTGTAGTGGATGTTCCGAAGCAGCCAGCCCCCGGGCACCAGGTCGTTAATCCGTTCTATGCTAGCGAAGGCGCAGGTAAGGCTCCCGCAGCCGGCAAGGGTCGGTTGGTAGTAGATCATGAGCAGGCCTCCCGTTACGCCGAGGATCAGGAAGGTGATTCCAGTTAGGACGCCCAGGTATCCCAGGGGGCTGACGAAGCGCTTTGGGAAGGTGTACTTGACTCCCATGTACACAGTCCGGTCGAGTCCGTCCACTATCCACTTGTAGAGCTTGGCGATGAAGTTGGGCTCCTTCGGAGTCTGACCCATCTAGGCGACCTCCGTGGTCAGGTCCTTCGGGTCGGCCGGGAGCTGGGCACTGGGTTTGATGAAGCTCTCGTAGCTGTTGTAGTCCCTTCCGTAGCCGAGCTCACCGTCGGCTGCAAGGGGGTCCCCAACCGGCTTCTTCGTCGCAGGGTCGTAGTTCGGGTAATAGGCATACAGATTACCGCTCGAGTCGGCTTGAAGAGTGATCATTGGGATCGCGTTGGTCGGCGCAGGTTGAAGGAAAGCAGGCCCTGCGACGGCCTTTCCGTCGGGGATTCTGTAGGTGCTCCCGTGGCAGGGGCAGACGTATTGCTGAGAACTTGCGATAGGGATGTAGTTGGGGCTACACCAAAGATGGACGCAGACCTTGCTGAACGCAACAAAATCAGAGGCAGACTTGGTGGAACCCGCGGCCCCTGGCAGGCGGATGAGTTCGTACTTCTGGAAGGTGTCGACGTTGTCGGCATCTATCTTCGGGTCCCCGGAGGTTGGGTAGGTGACGACCCAGTGGCCGTTGGCTGGGAAGGTGGACAGGTCGTTGACGTTCACCTGCTGGCCGGCTGCGGTCCCGTATTTCGAGAGGTCGTCTATCACCATCTTTTGAAGGAGGTACTTCTTGCCGCTTCCGGTGATTGTCGAGGACAGGAACGACCCCCAGGGGACGAACGGGATCATCGAAAGCACAGCCCCGACCACGAGGAGGCCCTTCAGAAAGCTGCGCCTGTTTGAGCTTCCCACCGGCTGAGACTTGGCTGCTGAGGCGGGGGGAGGGACTGGCGGACTTGCCAACTGGACCGGAGGCCGCTGCGGCGAGGGAGCGACCAAGGGCTTCGGAGGGGAAGTTTGAAGAGCTGCGGGCTTCTTCTCAGCTTCGGGAGGATTCTGCGAAGATGGTTTCTCCGTGCTCTCCTCTACCATCTATGCTCCGCTTGTAGGGCCGCGGGGTCGGTTTTTAACCTTCGTTGCGTCGTCGGCAAGTGCCTTTGAATCCGCAAAAACTTAAAGAGCGTTATCATCGAGCCAGTCGAGAAACCTCGTGAGCAGCAAGACTGGCCCGCTGGTCGGGGTCGTTGTCGCAGTCCTGATCATCGGAGCGCTCGGGTCAATCGGCTACTACCAGTTCGAAGTTGCCCCGAAGCTGACCACGTTCACCACGACGACGACTTCGTCGCAGGCAGGCTGCACCAGGACGAGCTGCGTCAACGTGACCATCCCCTCGGGGGCCTCGGTCCCGAACGCCGAAGGGTTCGCGCCGGGAAGCGTAACCGTGGTCATTGGGGTGAACAACACCATCATCTGGACCAACGCGGACCAGGCGCCGCATACGGTCACAGCGACGGACAACAGCTTCAACAGCCACAACATGGACCCCGGAGCGACCTTCGAGTTCACGTTCACCCATGCCGGGACCTTCCAGTATGGCTGCAGCTATCACGGATGGATGCATGGGACTGTAATAGTAAAGAGCGCCTAGTGGGGCACAGGCCGCCGAGGGATAGTCGCGGGGCCTTGGTCAGTTGAAGATTCTCTCTAGCGAGGAGCAGCTTGAATCTCTGTCACGAGACGCAGGGATGGTCAGAATCAGGCCTAGGGCAGGCTACATGGCCGAGTCCGAAGAGGATGTAGTTGAGGTCATGCGCAGGTCGGCGGAGCAAGGAGTCTCCATCACACCCAGGGGAGGCGGGACGTCCATCCCAAGCCAGGCCATCGGGAAAGGGTACGTGGTAATGCAGGACAGGACCAGGGTAGCGCTTCTGGCCAGCGGAAGCGTCAGGTGCGAGCCCGGCCTGGTCAAGGCCGACCTCAACCGGGTGCTGGAGCCAGGTGGCAGGTGGATGCCGGTCGACCCTTCGAGCTACCTGAGCTGCACAGTTGGGGGGATGGTCGCAAACAACTCGTCTGGGATCAGGACCCCGAAGTACGGCTCCACCGTTGATTTCGTGGAAGGGCTCGATGTGGTGTGCCCCGGAGACGGACCAGCCTCTGCGCTCTCGATGCCGATGGATGAGGTCTTACATTCAGGAGGCAGGGTCGGAAAAGCCGCGGCGCTAATTCTTGACAACTGGAAGGAAATCGTCGACGAGCAGCCACGGGTCACCAAGAACTCCTCGGGCTACAGGCTTGAGAAGACAATACATGACGGGCTCTTTGACCTCCCCAAGCTCTTCGTCGGGTCTGAGGGGACCCTTGGGGTCTTCACAGAAATCACATTCAAGACCCGACCACGCCCGCAATCGAAGGCTCTGCTCGCAGTTGACGCCAAGATCGGCGAGCTGGCCAGAGTTGTCGCCGCATTCCTGGAACATTCTCCGTCGGCGGTCGAACTGGTCGACAAGTCCGTCTTTAGGAGGATGGGAATGGAGGGGAGGGTCTCGAAGTATTCCCGGAAGGAGGGAGACTACCTTGTATTCTGCGAACTCGAGGGTACCGAGGCAGAAGTGCAGGCAGGCCTCGAAGATGCTGCCGGGTCAGCGGCGGGAGGCTACGAGCCGTTGGTGATCACAAGCGCTTCCGAGGTGGCCGATGCCTGGGGAGTCCGGAATGAGACCCTGAAGCTTGCCATGGATGTGAAGGAGGGGAGCAGGATCCTCCTCCCAGGGGTGGAGGACTTGGTGGTGCCCCCGGGGAGGTTGGCAGACCTCGTGAGGTTGCTCGTGTACCAGTTCGAGTCGCGTGGGCTGTCGCACATGATCTACGGCCATGCCGCTGACGCCAACCTGCACGCGCGCCCGCTGCTTGACCCCGATTCGTCCCGCGAGAGACGAATCCTCGAGGAGATCATGGAAGAGAGCTTCGAAGCCGTGTGGAAGATGGGGGGCTCGATGACCGGAGAGCACGGCGACGGGATGCTCAGAGCCCCCTACGTCCAGAGGCAGTATCCCCGGACGTTCCCGATCATGCAGGAGGTCCGGTCCCTCTTCGACCCGAAGCATATGCTGAACCCCGGCGTGAAGATCATCTGACGAGGACCGCCCTCGCGAGCAGCCTCGCGACCCTGACTGGCTCTGGAATGGAGCCCTGCCTGGTGAACCTGTCGATGGTGGACCTTGCTTCGCCCCTGTCAAGGCCGGACAGCCTTGCGAAGACGCGATGGCCGGACGCGAGGTTGAATCCCGTTCGTCTCCCTAGGCGCCTGTAGGCCTCGAGCTTCTCCTCGGCTCGCTCAGGAAAGTGCTTCCGGATGGAGCCCTCGATCCCGGACGTCTCCTTGTAGGTCAGACAGATGACCGGCAACTTGGTCTTGGCTGACAGCTCGTCTACGTCGATTATGTTGTACAGACTTAGGATTGCGCCGGAGACCATGATGAGGTTGATGTCGTTTCGCCTGAACCGTCGAAAAAGGGAGGCGATTGCCGCAGTCGCATCGTCCCCGCCCACCGACGTGTGGCCGAAGGCGAGGCCGTCGACGATCAGGTCGCTCCTCATTACGACCCCAGCGATCACCGACCTCTTCTGGCCCTGCTTGAAGCTCTCGGCGACTCCGAGCGCCCTGATTCCCGGCTTGTTCAGGTGGAGGCGCAAGCGAATCGGCCCGTGACCCTGCTTCCACGCTTTTAACCTGTGGCGACCCCTCCGTGGCGTGGCGAGAATCTACAACCTGCCGGCGGGTTCTACCCTGCCAGACGATGTACTAAGGATAGCTGTGAAGGAGAAGATCTCCACCGCCAGGGTCGAAGCGATCGGAGGGGTCAAGAAGCTCAGGCTCGCCTACTTCAATCACAAGGAGAAGGAATACGAGGAGCATCAGTATGACGAGTTCTTGGAGGTCACCGGGATCCTCGGGAATATTACGCTCAAGGACGGAAAGCCCTTCCTTCACGCCCACGGGACGTTTGGAAGGAAGGACATGAGCGTCCTCGGCGGCCACGTCATGTCTGCCATTGTCTTCCCCCTGCTCGAGGTTGTGATCACTCCTACTGAGAACACCGCTCTGAGGAGGTTCGATGACGAGACTGGCCTGAACCTTATCGACAGCACGCAAGGGTAGCTTAATACCGACCAGGCCTGCGACTCCCACGGCCCCTGTGACGTAACAGAGTTACGGGAAGGTCAAATATGACCGGAAGGCATTAGACTGAGGGGCCATTCAAGCAGGCCGAAGGGGAAGGTCGAGCACAGTCAGCAGGCCAGGCCTCGCTCCCCCGACCCTCTCGAGCGCGTGGACCACCAGCGCCACGGTCGCGGAATCGCCGAATACCCCCTTCTCGAACCTGAGCTTGAGGCTCGGCTCCCCCTTGACCTCGACCACGTCGAAGTCTGCCGATGTCAGCGACATTTCGAGGTCGAGCCGCACAAGGCAGTTTCCGGCCATCCCCTCGGCGAACTGCCTGACCCCCATCACATATTCCTCCGAACCTAGCACGGGAAAGATGCCCTGCTTGAGACCTAGGAGCTCCTTGCCGAGAGAGAGCGCGATGAGGTGGGCCGACTCGATCAACCCGACGTGACCGAGGATGCCCTCCTGCAGGTCCTTGTCGAACCTCGCCTTGGTGAAGCCGACCCCGGTCTTGGCCTGCAGCTGGCGTCGCCTCATGCTGACATCGACCGACCTGACGACGTGTATGCTCGTAGGGTTCTTGGAAGCCGACGCAACCACAGCGGGCACCCAGTCCATGACGAAGCCAGGGTTGACCCCGACTCCGACCACTGAGACGCCCTTCTCCTTGGCCAATGCGTCGAGGGCAGCGACTCTCTCCTTCCCCGAGAACTCTGGGTAGGCCATCTCCTCGGAGGTCGTCACCACGTCCAGTCCCGCAGACGCTGCGTAGTTGACGTCGTCGACCATTTCAGCGACACGGGACTTTGTCGAGAAGACCACCGCATCCGCGCCGTCGAGCTGGAGGTCGCGCAGCGAAGCCACCACCCGGGTCCCTAGGGGGAGCCCGGTCAGCTCCGCAATCGTCCTCCCGACCTTCTCCGGGTCGCTGTCTACCACCCCCACGACCGTGTGCGACCGCTCCAGCAGGTACCTCAGAATCTCAGTGCCAATGGCGCCCATCCCACAGAGGACGACCTTGACCACGACGAGGTCCGGGCCTCGGCGGTCTTATAACTACTGCCCGTGAGACGAGCTCAACGGAGCGAGAGGAACTCGGAGTAGGACTCGACTGAGTCCAAGAAGCTCCTCAGCGCTCCCAGCGGCACCACGGCGACCCCCTCCGCGAAGCTCCCCGAAGGCTCCGAGAAGCTTAGTATCACTGATACGATGGGGTTCGGGTCTGCTATCCTCTTCCTGAGGAGGTCGCTGCGCCTCAGTTGGTCTCTCGCGAATCTCATGAGGACGGAGGGAGAGTGGGAGCGCTTCCAGTGCTTGCAGTCCACGCTCAGGAGGTGGGACCGGCCCCGGGCCACCATATCTATCTGAACTCGAGGCCGTATCAGGACGACGTTCTCGGTGACCTCGTATCCGGAGGCCCGGAACAGCTTCGAGCAGAATGCTTCGAACTCCTTCCAGGAAAGATGCTTGGCGACGTCCTCGGGCCTCCAGCCCGATTGGCAGAGCGCGAGGGCGACGAGCGCCCGGTCTCCAGAGTCTGACCTGACCCCCATTTCTTCGGCAGTCGACTCTAGGATGGACTGTCCTCGTTTGGGGCCCGCAACTCGGACGAGCTCTGCGACAAGGTCCAATGGGAGAGGAAACCTATCCTTTGAGATATAAGCGACCGCCCAGCCAGGTTATCTAGACCTGGAGAGTACTGTGTAAATGACGTATCCTTGTGTGGTGAGCCTGTAGAACGTCTCGCGTGTTCCCCTCGGAATCGGCTCCACGATTCCTCTCGCCTTCAGCTCTGTGAGCGCCCTGCTGACGTGGCTCACGTGCTTCTTCTCCAGGGTCGCAAGCTGGCTGGTCGACTTGGGTCCCGTTATCAGGCCTACGAGAAGACCGAGGCGTACCTTGCTGTTGTTGACGAATTCAGCGCTCGCAAGGGCCGACCTTGTACTCATATGATATGAACATCACAATACTCAACTGCGTCTTATATGGGTTTCCAGAGCCTACTGTACGAGCCTGTAGTCCCCGCCTAGCTTGCTCATGGGGTCGAGCTGGGACGCTCTCACGAAGGCGTCGAACACTATGAAGTTCGTGGCTGCCTTGTAAGTATGCATGACGGTCGAGAACTGGCCGCGGGCGGTGGGGTAGTCGGGGAATTCGACGATCCTTGAGACGTTCAGTCGGGGCCCTGCCCCGTCGACCACAGTCATGGTCTTGGAGGAGGTGGATATCACCCCTGAGAAGCTGGCGACGCCCAGGCCGATGTGCCCACCGGCCCCCCCGGCAACGTAAAGCATCTGCCTGATGTCTGGAAGCCCGATGACCGAAGCGTTGTTCTCGGTGGGGACCCGCACTGCGTCAGTCATCGCCGTCAGTGCCTCTCCCGAACCGGGTGCGAACCCAACGGCGCGATCGCCAGGGATTAGCGCTAGCCAGCCGAGGACGGGCTTGCCTGTGGCAGTGTCGAGGACATTATACAAGGTGTCGTTGCCCACCAGAGTGCCGTAGCTCGTAATGCTCGAGAAGTTCTCCTGGACCGAAGCGAATGACGATGGGCTGAGGAAGGCGATGTCGACCGACGCGTTGGGGACGCTGAACTCCATGGCGACGAAGAGGTTCACGTTCCTGGTGGACAGCGTCACCTTGGGGTTAGTAAGATGCAGGATTGTGCTGAAAAAGGGGAGGGACGAGTTGAGCTGGTGGATGGAGGTGAAGTTCTGGAAGCTGAAAAGGATCACATCGTTGGGCACATACTTCGCCCAGACCGCCTCGTAGGGCGGGACGGAAGGAGGGATGTGTTTCACCGGTATTGAGTTCTCATAGACGTAGGCGTAGGCTCCGATGAGTAGAATAATCAGGATCGTGAACGTAACCAAGAAGGAACGCTTCAGCGCACTCCTCGGCCGCTTCCGTCTCTTCTGCAACTTACCTTGACCGCGGCCCCGTGAACGTTTTATAAGTGTTGGACGGCTTCAGAGGACAGGTTGCACTGGGCAGTCAAAGTGGGGCGAGACTCGGCCCTCGAATTAGTGGTTTTCAACGCGATAGCCGCCGGAATTGCCCTGGGCGCCCTGTTCATCCTAGGGGCGGACCTTTTACCTGCCTTCGGGTTCGTGGTCCTGTTGGAGTCGGTCGCCCTCATGCTGATCGGAGGTGCGATGGACCTCTCGACCACGGGCTCGATCAGGATTGTCACCCGTCAGTTCAAGATGATATTCAGGGGCAGCGTAGCCGAAAAGCCCGAAGAGCAGACGGCGGAGGAGCGCCGGAAAATCGGAGTGAGTGCAGCCACCTACGCTGTAACTGGAGTTCTGCTATTCGTCGAGGCCGGGATGCTTACTTTGCTGTTCGTGTAGAGAAAAACAGGGGAGGGTCTCTAGCTAGGCTTCCGTCGGCCCATAAATATAGCTATGAGACCCAGAATTATTGCTACAGCTAGTGCTGCGTATGCGATATAGGATACGTTGTTGATGTTGCCGTTGATTGTGTTGACCGCTGCCTGAAGGTCAGTCTTGGATGCCGCACTCGTCTGAAGTGCGGTTATGGCGCTGTTGGTACTCGTGGCGAGACCATTAATCGAACTTGTGGTCGATGCCGCAACTCCGCATGCCGCGTTGTATACCGCGACCGCGTCAGTTGCCGACAAGCTGCTGAGTGCCGACGCAATCACTTGCGATAGCGACCCGACAGTAATGGCTGTAACCGCGCTGTACCTGGTGTCAGTGACGTTGAGTAGTGCTTCCCCGTTGCTGGGGGCCTGAGGAGCCGTGTATGCCTCTGCGGCGGCTGGGCTCGTAGCGCCAGTGCCCGCGAGGGCGTTATTGCTTGGGATGCCCGTGAAGAAGGCCCTGTACCATACCTGGCCAGAGACCGTTGGTGTGTATGTGAAGGTGTAGTACCCTGCGTTGGTGGCTGCTGTCAACAGGACTGGTTGCCAAGTTGTTCCACCGTCTGTGCTCTGCTGCAACGTTGCGTACCACCCAGGATAGCTTCCGCCGACTGCCTGAGTGACACCGAACGTTCCAGTCAAAGTTAGGGAGTTACCAGAGATGAATGAAGGTACGGTCACCGCCCCACCTCCGCTGCCGGGGGAGGAACCGCATGTGACTGCTGTTGGAGGTGGAATCGTGACGGAACTAGTCGCACCATTGTTGTATCCTGCCGCCGCCAAGAACTGCGCCGACAACGAAAGGTCGAACGTGTCGACCGTTATGCCAGGCGTGTAAGCGAAGGCGAAGCAGGTACAGAACTCAGTGATGGCTGGCGTTCCTTGACCCTGTTGGAGATTGTTGATGATGTACTGTCTTGGAATCGCGTGGCTGAATGCCGTTCTCACATCTATGGCGTACTGTTGAGCGTGCGCCGGGTCCTTTACCCCATTGGGCGTTGCAGTGCCGGTGCCGTAGATCGGGTGGTTATCATTCAACGAGAAGTCTTGCCGTCCTGCTGACGGGCTGGACCTTTCGGTTGCATGGCCACCGTTCGCGGCTAGTACTGAGTAGTCGGCGGGCACGATTCCATAGTTCGAATCGAGGAAGTTGAGCTTGCCGCTAGCGAAGTCAGCTAGGGCCGCATCCTTGTTTGTGTCATGGACGATGTGGATCACCTGGGCGTTGAACTGTCCAAGGCTTTGGAGGCCCGTGGCGTTCCAATAACCGCTCCACTTGACTAGCGTCCCAGTCTCGGAGACCGAGTCGTAGCCGTGGTAGTAGTATGGTCCGTCACCGATTGGCCCGTAGGCCGTAGCGGTTCCATTGCCACCGTATGTCGAGGTTGACCAGTGATACACGTATGGTGTATTTTGGACCGTCGCGAATGGGCTCGTCGCCCATGAGAGGAACGGGATGGACTCGAATATGTGCATGGGTTCAGCGCTGATGCCCGTTATGACCGGGTCAGTGAAGAGGTAGGCGTTCGAGAGGGTGAAGGTGAATGATGTTGCGCTAGTGGCAGTCCATACTGACGTCGACACGAAGCCCGTTGGGGCCGCGCCGTGGGAGTAGGCGCCGTTCCAGACGTAGTCAGAAGTCCCGTTGGAATACTTGAAGGTGACTCCGCTGCAATTGCATGCGCCGCCTCCAAAGTTGCCCAATAAGCCCTGTAGAGTACCTGCTGACACGTAGCCGACATCATTGATGATGCCGCCCATGGTGCTGAACAAGTAGTCGTTGGCCGTTACCGGGACGCCGTCCTGGAAGTTGTGAGCAAGGAAGTTCACAGTCCATGTGAGGTGGTCGCTGGAGCCCGTGATCGAAGTCGCGAGGCTGTTGAAGTAGGCGAGCGTCCTTCCGTCAAGCTCCTCCAGGGGGACCGTTTGTGTGTTGTAGAGATACGCATCGTAGAAGGTGTTCGCAGCTGCTGTTACCCATTGGTTGACGGAGCTGATGTCGCCCGTCTCGCCAACGTTAATCGCTGTGTGACCGCCCGTCAGCTTCCAGTGCTGGAAGTCGTGGGTGACGGTACACGAACACTCGGAGTTGTTGTTGCCCCAGGGATTGATGTAGTTAGCGACTCCATATGTGTCCACTGGGTAGTAGATTGGAAGTGTGGGTCTGTCCTGCGCTACGATGGCAACCATCTTCTGTGCGATGGGTACCCTCGCCGCGGCGTTGAACTCGGCGTTGTACTGAGATGCAAGCGCGTTGAAGGTAGCGTTCCTGTACTGCTCGAAGTTGGCACCGATTGGCGACAGGTCCGCGTTGTTGAGACTTCTGTAGTCTACAACGTTCTGGGTTCCGAAGTCAGGCAGAGGCGTTCCTCCGCCGAATCCGACGAAGACCGCGTCGAAGCCGCCGTTGTCGTAAGTCTTGCCGCAGTTTGAGGCACTACACCCGAACGACAGTCCAGACATGGTTCCGAAGCTGGTATAGATCAACCGGGCATCGATGCCAAGAGATCTCAGGTTGTTCTGGATGATTGCTGCCCACTGCCTTCTTGCAGGGTTGGATGTTGGCGCTACCAAGGTCATGGTGAATAGGTACCCGTTAGACGTTGCCGCCTGGACGGGGATTGGTACTGCTGAGAAGATTAAGACGAATCCTATAAGTGCTAAAGCTGCACCTGTAGCTGTCTCTTCAATAGTAGAAGAGTGCAAAGTATTTTCACCGTGTAACGGCCCTTCAGGGTTTATAATGATTGTTACCACTTCATCTACAGAAACTTCTCGGCGTGGTGGCATGCGACGAGATGGTCTGGTCTCAGCTCCCTCAGGGCAGGCTTGTCAGTCTTGCAAATATCCGTGGCGTAGGGGCATCTTGGGTGGAAGCGGCATCCTCCTGGGGGGTTGACAGGGCTGGGCACATCGCCAGGCAGGATGATGCGGTTGATGTTCCTCTTCGGATCGGGGACGGGCACCGCGGAGAGCAGCGCGATGCTGTATGGGTTCAGGGGCTTCGCGAAGAGCTCACCGGTCGGGGAGTACTCGAATATCTCTCCCAAGTACATTACCGCTACATGTTGGCTTACCTGCCTGACCGAGCTCAGGTCGTGCGAGATGTAGAGGAAGGAGATTCCTTCTTTCTTCTGGAGCTCCTCGAGCAGGTTCAGGACCTGTGCCCTGACGGAAACATCGAGGGAGGAGACAGGCTCGTCAGCGACTATGAACTTGGGGCTCGTCGCCAGGGCCCGGGCGATTGAAATCCTCTGCCTCTGTCCGCCCGAGAATTCGTGGGGATACCGCTCCGCGTGGTACTCCTCGAGCCCCACCATGAGGAGCAGCTTGTAAACCCTCTCAGTCCAGTCGGAGCGCGGAATGTTCTTGTGGATCACGAAGGGCTCGGATATGATGTCGTAGACGGTCATCCTTGGGTCGAGCGACCCGTAGGGGTTCTGGAAGACCATCTGCATGTTCCGTCGAAGGTACTTCCTGTCTTCCATCTTCCCCTTGGTGAGAGTCTCGAAGACGTCCTTTCCTTCGAAGTAGACCTTCCCCGAGTCAGGTGGCTCGAGGTCGAGGACCACCTTCCCAGTCGTGGTCTTGCCGCAGCCGCTTTCTCCGACCAGCCCGAGTGTTTCGGCCTTGCCTATCTCGAAAGTTACCCCGTCGACCGCGTGGACGTCGCCCACCTTCTTCTTGAGGAGGATTCCCCTCTCATAGACTGGGAAGTACTTCACAAGGTTTTCGACCTTCAGGAGGGGGTCGGCCATCTAGAGCGCCACTTCCTTCTCCAGCTCCAGTTCCTTCCAGTGATGGCAGGAGACCTTCCGGTCGCCGAAGATGTTCTCTAGCGGAGGTATCTGGTCCGCGCATACCTGGGTCATGTACCGGCACCTCGGATGGAAGCGGCAGCCGCTGGGGGGGTCGATCAGGTTTGGTATGCTCCCTGGAATCGAGACTAGTGTCTCCTTCCTGTCAATCCGCGGGACTGCCCTGAGCAAAGCTGAAGTGTACGGGTGCTTTGGTACCGCGAAGATGTCGTTTGTCGAGGCGACCTCTGCGACCCTTCCAGCGTAGAGGACCACGACCTTCTGTGTCATCTCTGCGACGATGCCCATGTCATGGGTGATCATGAGAAGCGCCATGTTCAGCTCCTTCTGGAGGGTCTTCAGCAGCTCCAAGACCTGAGCCTGGATTGTCACGTCAAGGTTCGTGGTGGGCTCGTCCGCGACGAGGATGTCTGGCTCGCCGGCGAGCGCCCGGGCAATGGCTATCCTTTGCCTCATGCCGCCGCTCAATTCGTGGGGGTACTGCGTCATCCTAGCTTCAGGCTCTGCAATCCTTACCAGCTTGAGGAGGCCTATGGCTTTCTCGTCCGCCTCCGGTTGTCGGATCTCGAAGTGCATTCGTATGACGTCGGTAAGCTGCTTTCCGACGGTGAATAGAGGGTTGAGAGAGGAGTTGGGGTCCTGGAATACGACGCCTATGCTGCCCCCTCTCAGTTTTCTCATTTCGCCTTCCTTCTTCTTGAGCAAGTCCTCTCCCTTCAGAAGTATCCTGCCCGACATGATCTTGCCTGGGCGGGGCACGATCCCAAGTATGGACTGGGCTGTAACCGACTTTCCCGACCCCGACTCACCCACCAAGCCCAGCGGTTGATTCTCTTCCAGAACGAAAGAGACGCCGTCGACAGCCTTCACGACGCCCGCCTCAGTGAAGAAGTAGGTGTGGAGGTCCTCGACCTTGAGGAGTTCCTGGCCCATGGAGACTACTCTCTGAGCCTCGGGTTCAGCGCATCAGAAAGCCCGTCCCCGAGGAGGTTGAATCCAAGCACGCAGAAAACAACGGCGAGGCCCGGAAAGAGGGAAACCCACCATTGGGTCCTGATGTACCCGAAACCCTCCTGCAGCAGGAGGCCCCAGGTTGACGTGTTCGGATCCCCGAAGCCGAGGAAGCTGATGACGACCTCGGTGAGTATGTTCCCGGCGATCAGGAGGCTCGAAATGACGATTATGGGCGAGAGCATGTTGGGGACGATGTGCCTGAACAGAATCCTGCTATTGCTCGCCCCCAGCGCCTTCGCTGCCTGGACGAACTCGAGTTCCCTGATGCGGAGTATCTCCCCTCTCGAAACAAGGGCGATAGTCGGCCAGGAGAACACGCCGAGAATCAGCGTGATGAGGAGAAGTCCGAACCCAGCCGCCACCTCCAGGACGAAGATCCTGGCAAACAGGATGATTATCACCAGGACAGGCAGCACCAGGAATACCTGGGTGAAGCCAAGGAGCAACGCGCTGGAGGCACCTCTGACGTAGCCCGCGATGCTCCCGATTACGATCCCGATGCCGACGGCAATCGCGGTGGCCACTATTCCGACAAACAGGTCGTTCGGAGTTCCGTGGAGAATCTCGCTGTAGACGTCAATGCCGGAGATCTCAGTTCCGAGCGGGTGAGCCCAGTTCACGAAAGGTCCTATTCCTGCGCACCCCTGATAGAGGCACTGAAAACTCCTGACAGGGTAGGGGGCGAAGAAGTAGCCGAAGAACATGAGGAAGAAGAAGAACCCGACTATGGCCATTCCAGCAAGCCCGGCCTTATTCCGTCTGAACCTCCGGAATGCGACCGCCCATTGTCCCGCGGCCCTGCGAGAGGGGTTTTTCTTCGCGGCCATGGCAGGAGCTTTTGAAACGGGCGGTTTGTCGCTCAGCTGAGTCTCACTCTTGGATCAAGGTAGGCGTACGCCAGATCAGTCCCGAGGTTTGCGATGAGCACCAGGATGGTGATTATCATAGTGATAGCCTGGACCGTTGGGAGGTCAAGAACTAATGCGGCCTGCACGAACGCGTATCCTAGGCCCGGCCAGGAGAAGGTCGTTTCAAGTCCAGGAGCCCCGGCGAGGGCGAATCCGAAGGCAAGACCCACTATCGTAACGATCGGCGTTATCGCGTTCTTCAGGGCATACCGGTATGTGATTGTCCTCTCCTTGATCCCGCTAGCCCGTGCGGCGAGGATGTAGTCCTGCCTGAGCACCTCCAGCATGTTGGCCCTCACCAGCCTCACAATCGTGGCAATGGAGACGAAGGTCAAAACGAGTACAGGGAGCAACGCGTGGACCGCATAGTTGAGGTAGATGTTGCTGTCCCACCACGCCCCGGTATTGTAGAAATCTACAGCTCCACTGGCGGGAATCCAGTGCAGGTACAACGAGAATACCAGAATCCCCATGATACCAAGCCAGAAGGTTGGCATAGAGACTCCGAAGATTGCAGTTGTGGTGACAGCAACGTCAGACTTTTGGTATTGATGCTTCGCGGAGTAGATCCCCACGGGAACGCCGATCCCGAGGCTGAGTAGGAGCGCGGATATCTGCAACTCAAGAGTGGTGCCGATCCATGGGAGTATCTTGGTAGCGACCGGCTGCCCGGACTGAGGAGAGAATCCGAGATTCCCCACGAGGAACTGCTGGAGCCAGAGGAAGTACCTTACGAAGAGGGGTTGGTCTAGGTGATAGAACGTCCTGAGTGAAGCAAGCAGGGCTGGTGGCATTGACTTGAACTGCAGTCTGATTAGCTGGATAGGGTCGCCCGCGGAGTTGGTGATCAGGAATGTGAAAATACTCACGGCCAAGAACACCGGAATCATGAACAGAATCCTACGAACGAGGTAGGTTACAAGATTGGCCACGGGGCCGATTTTCTCGAAATCTGTCTAATATAGGTTATTACCAGCGCCCGCTTAGGGCCCTAGGCTTTTTACCCAGAGATACGGGGGGCGAATTCGTGGTCACGAAAATCCGCTCTCGGGTCGCCCTGGCGGTAGCGATCATAGGAGTGGTGTTCACATTGGCGACTGTCATCCTACCCCTGGTAAAGACCCATCAGACCGCCATCGCAACGGGGCCTTCCACCCCCTACGGGAACACGGACTCCACGTTCAGCGGGTACCTGATCCCCCCCGTAGACAAGGGCAGCACAATCTCCATTGTTTTGACAGGATACGCTCCCGATAGCCTTACGTTCTCGATGTTTCCCACGATCAGCGGCGACCTCGCCCCTGCAGGCCCGCCAATCCTGAGTCTCACTGATAGAGACTTCAGTACTCCAATCAAACATTTGATAGTCGTTTCGCCCGACACGCAAGCGTACGGGATATACATCGAGTCGTCCAATCGGACACAATTCGTAATTGCTGTCGACGGGACCTGGACTCCGTACTTCGACCTAAGAGGATACACCTCCGAAGGGCTATTCGCTACCCTGGGCGGTTTCCTTGCCTACTTCTACTTCAAGCACTTCGAGTTCCGGAGGTCAATCGAGGAGAAGGCCTTGGCCGAGCTGGAAGAGATCAAGAAGAAAGAACGTGAAAACGCGAAGTAAGGCTTCTCTCCGGTCGATTCGAAACTAATGAAAACTACTGCGCGGTTTGGTTGACAGCTTGGGGTGAATTGGCATTCGACCTTCGTGTCACAATCCCGTACAGATACCAGACGTTTACCACGACCAGCAGGACAGCGATGATCTGAACCCAGTCAAGGGTTAGCGGAGTCTGCAATGCGAGTCCCTTCCCAGTCATGCTGAAAGACTGGGTCAGCACCGAATAGAGGTATGAGGGGGTGAAACCATTCTGGGACGCGTAGCCGCTCCTCCATGCTAGGTCCTGAAGAACTAGGTAGGCACTAAGGAGGAGAACGGCGTCGACGACGAGGAGCTTCAGTGATGCCCTGACCACAGGCCTAGGACCATTGGAAGTCGATAAAAATGCTTTGACTTCAAATGTTTAACCGCGCAGTTTCAAGAAGCTCGCCTCTTGAAACTTCCGGGCCGAAGGACCTCCGCCTATATCACAGGGTTCGTCATCTTCATACTGGCTTTCGCATACCTGGAGCTGGCCTACGCCCGCAGAGTTGACAGCACAAGCATGCTACCCACTCTCGAACCTGGGGACCTGGTCGTCGTTCAACATGTGTCAATCAGCGACGTCAGAGTGGGAGACATAATCATCTACGATCCGCCCTGCTCAGCGACCGGGTACACGGTCATCCACAGGGTTGTCCAGATACAGAACACCGGACTGATCACAAAGGGCGACAACAACCCGGGCACGGACCAGTTCCTTGGGATAGCGACTTCCCCCATCACCCAGGACTGTCTTTCTGGAAAGGTCGTCTTCGTTGTCCCATACATCGAAAGGCTAGCGACCCTTCCATTTGGCACCAACTACATCCTCGCGATTCTGATTATCTTTGCAGTTCTCTACTCTGAGCTGAGCAGTAGAGGAAGGGATAAGTCTGAGGAGGACAATGAGAAAGGTGCCAGCGTTGTTCCAAAAGTAAGCCCGGACGGTTGAGTTCGGAGGAGGGGAGCGTCATAATGTGCGGCTGGTGAACTAAGGATGATGGCTTCAACTCTGTTCATCGCCGCTGGAGTCGCTTGGTGATTTGGAATCGTGGGCCTGGCCGTCTGGCATGCGCGTGCGATGCAGAGCGGTCCGCACCCGTCGCAGGTTTCGTGCTCCTGAGCCATGATCGAGGACTGATTCGCCTGACTTGAGCGCCTGACGTTATTAGGCGCACTCGCTGGATAGAAGGGTAGGCTGGAACTAACCGGAAATGGAAAGAATTATCACTTTCGCTTTCAAAATACGAAAAGGGGAGCGCACATACCGTCTCAGGCTGTGTTTGTGAACGGTGTCTGGAGGAACTACATGGAAGGACTCAAATACCACGAACCGAATCAAATTTGCCACGGCTTGAGCCAACCTGCGATTCGACGGGGTGATAGGCCTGCACTTTCGGCTTTGAGGGTCGCTATCGTGCTTGTTGCGGTTGTTCTGATTGCTGGCGTCGCTTTTTACGAATACTCCACCAATGGCCAAAGTCCCGGCACCCATACCACTATCGCCACCTCCAGCGTTGAGACCTCATCCATCGTAACCTCCCAGGGGACCACCGGAGCCGCCCAGGTCTTCACCAGCGTGGTCAGCTGCACCCAAGCCAGCGGCGCATGCGTAATCCTATTGACTGATACAGGCGGCGCCAGTGCCCAGGCGAACGGGTGCTCTATTTCGGGAAGCGGGGGGGGAACTGGCACGCTTTCGCCCAATCCCGCGGTGGTAGCGGCAGGGGGCAATGCGCAGGTGACGTGCACGAGTCCGTCCGGGCATGGGAGCGGTTCTGGGTCCGAAGCCAGCGGTTCGATATCATTTAGCAATGGCGTAACGGCAAACTGGACGGGGACCTGGGAGTAGGGCCGTCGGACAACTTCAACGCGAACCGGATTATCTATCGAACACCTGACGAAATTCCCTTTTCTTACGAGAGGGTTCCGGAAATTCCGGCTAAGGGCTTCTGAATAGATCAGGGTTGCAGCTGGTCCTGTCGAGGCCGCTGGAATCACGATTGAAGGCGAGAACAAATGGGAGACGGTGATTAGGAACGCTGCGGTAGGACACTACTCGGCCGATGGAGAGTTAAAGTGAATTTCCGTTTGTTATTCGGTTTATCCCTCGCGCTCCGGCGGCACTACACTAATTCTCGGAAGCAAGATGAGAATCCTCTATGAGTTCGGGTTTGTCTTTTACTTGCTGGCATTCGCCCAGAACATCCAGACTGGTCCAAGTGCCTCAAACAACTTGAACCTTATTCACACGTTCATCCCTCTGCTTGGAATCGCGCTGAGCATCGTTTGGTTTCTTGTTCAATACCGAAGTAGCAAATACGTCGAATATCGCAAGAAAGAGACGAATTACTATAGCGACAAGACCCATACGCCAAGGTTCTACCCGAAGAAACTCGGAATGAGTATAGAGATGAGGCACCTTACTCATTTCCTGCCAGCCATCTTCTTCGTGTTCTGGGTCGCCCTGCTGTTATGGTATGACTCACCACCCACCCTGAAACACCCTCAGCGAACACCCAGAGACGAGACAGAACCCTCACAGGTTCTGTTACCTCTTAGACGGATAGGGCTTTGATTTCTTGGTGTTACTTTTCGGGGGCAGAACCGCGCTTTGAGGCTTGACGGTCTCTAGAGACCCTTTCGTATTCCCTTTGATAGATTTTGAGGAAGTCAATATATTTCATGTCAAGATGATTGCACAGAATGAGGATGTAAGCAACATCTAACTTGTTCGACTTTTGCAGGACTACCTTGTCCTCGCCTGACACGTAGATTACGCGCTCGTCCTTTGTGATTGTCTGGTGATACCCCAGAGCGAGAAGGACGGTCTTGGCTTCGTGCCAGCTATGAGTGCTAGGCATCCATGCAAGCTTCCTCTAGAATGAAGGAACGGTAACCTCTATCGTCCGATACTCCAATCCTTTCTTGAAGATACCTGTGTATTGTTTCGCTGAGATATGCTTTGGCCACAGTTTGTCATGAAGTTCTGGATACTCTGACACTAGCAAGTCGAGAGATGTCGTGCATTCATCCTTGACGTGTTCTATGCTATCAGCTTGGACTACCACGCCTGGGAACTCTTTGACGTGTCCGACGAACACACCACTAACCCCTTTGGTAGTATAGAGCGTAACTGTGTGTTTTTCCTTGTCTGGATTAGTATCTACGTCAAAGATAGAGGGTTTGACCATTGCTTCCTGCCCTCGTAATTTGCGGACATACTTAAGCCTGCATTTTTGATTCTAATTCCTCTCATCTCTTGAAGCGTTCTGAATTAGTGTGAGCCATTTGTTTTTCCCCATCACCTTGATGCCTGCCAAATCCGCAGGGGTCTTCCCGTCCAAGGCCTGATGTGGCCTCACGAAGTTATGGTAAATCTGATACCCCTTCAAGATGGGCGTGTCCACGACCTTAAGGCCTCGCATCACCTTCTCGCGGTCTCTTAGCTCCCCGTTCATGCGCTCCATCTTGTTGTTGTGAATCTTCCCTCGGAGGGAAATCTCCTTGATGTGGACGGGCTTCTCTGGATACTTCCTCCACGCATAGACCTTCTTGAACGCGACATGGTAGGCCTTCAGCCCGTCGGTTATCAGGGTTGAGGGAACCTTTCCGCCTGCCTTCATGCTCTCGAAGAAGAAGTGCCTCGCGTCGAGCTTGGCCTTAGAGTCCGCGACCTCCTGAGCAATCCAGAAGCGGGTTTCGTCGTCCATCATGGCGAAGACATACTTCATGTTGCCTCGGAACTTGACATACACCTCGTCGGCTCGCCAAGTGTCCGAAACCTGAGGGGTAATCTTGTCGAGGTAGGTCTTCATCAGTCCGACGTATTTCTGAATCCACTTCCACACCGTCTTGTGAGAGACCTCTACACCCAAGAGCCTGAGAGATTTCTGGACGTTTCTCAAGCTCTCCCCTGAGAAGTATAGCTGAAGTGCGGTCGTTATTGCCTTCGGGTCGTGCTTCATCTTCTCGAAACCAACGTTCACGGAGAAATCGTATCCACACTCACGGCAGGTGAACCTCTGAAGGTCTCCCGCCTTGTTGTGGCGAACACCGTCCTTGATTACGTGCCTTGAACCGCAGAACACACAAAGCGTCTGTCGTGGTGAACTCTGCGAGAGTTCCAAGCTCTACGGCAGTTCGAATCTTCCGCGAGAACTCTACCGCGTGGATGTGCTTGCACTTGGACTGTCGGTAGGAGTAGTCGGGACAAGAGCAAGTCCATCCAAGTTCGGTAGCTCTGACTTGATACTGCCCGACTCCTGACTGACTCCTTACCGCGTATTCGTTGTCGTCTAACCTGCTTACCTCAGTCCCCTTGTCGCAGATTAGCCTGCCACGCTCAGCGCGATAATCGTAAGAAGGGGAATGGCTCATCTGTCCATCCACTCCTTTTCATTCTGCTTGGCTTCGAGCTGTTCGAAATATTCCTCATCGCCCATTTCTGCGCGGAGTTGTTCTCGGCTCATGGCAGTAGTATTGTAGCATACACTATATTAATACTACGGTAGAGGAATACTACCGTCTATGTTAAATACTACCCGTAGTATGCTTCCGTGATGGGCAATCCAACGGTAACGTCGGTGAAAGTGGACGAGGACATCTGGAAGGAGGCCAAGATTCAGGCCATCAAGGATGGTAAGAAACTCCAAGACGTGTTGAATGAAGCCCTGAAAGAATGGCTTGCGGAACAAAAGAAGCTCAAGAAGGAGTATCGGGAGATTGAGCAAGGACGCAAGTAAGGACGACTACTTCAACGAAGGCCAAAGGCACAGTCTCGTCCAAGATTTCTCGGTGGCTTACTATAACAGAGACGTAATTCCTGATGTGACGGACAAGGATGCCAACAATGAGGACGTGAACTTTGCCTTTTCCAAGGGGGAAAATGGGTCATACAAGAACTTCTACAAGCTAAGGAAATCGGAAGTGGTCTCTTATGAGTGGGATTCTTCGTATAGCAGATATGAAGTGAAGCTTGTTGACGAGCGATTCAAGGAGCTTAACGCTCTATTGGA
Organism: Nitrososphaerota archaeon; assembly: GCA_027887005.1. Classification (NCBI taxonomy): domain Archaea; kingdom Thermoproteati; phylum Nitrososphaerota; species Nitrososphaerota archaeon. Next base: position 123,786 of record JAPCJI010000003.1, on the reverse strand, counting down.
CAAATATTCAGATGCGGACACGCCCTCAACTGACAAGCTTCTTGTCGAGAAGGAACTGTATCGTCTAATTCGAATCCTGATGAAAGAAGGGCGCGTCCCAAAAACCTTCAAACTCCAACCCTTCCGTGATGCTCAGATGAGTCATCTGGCTTCCAGTTTGGAGAGAACCACCAAATTGCTTGATACCCTTGAAAAGAGGGTTCGTGGTCTCGAAGATTTGGCAGGGAAGATACCGAGATGAACCGAGAAGTCTGTCCCGAATGTGGTAAGGGATTCCTTTATGAAAAGAAGGACGGTCGATTTACTCTAAAGGCCTGTTACGTCTGCGGATACTACTGGAATGATTCTGAAGGCTATTCCGACTTGAGCAAGCGTCTATTCAAGGAATACTTCCCCACCGAGACGAGATGGTTGCCATCCCCCGAAAGTAAACAGGGAGACGAACTTAGGCGTAAACCCCGCGAAGGTAACAGTTCCCCCTCACACGTTTTATATACCCTTTATATACCGAATGAATTCCGCCTTTGCAAATGCCCCAAACCAAGGCGATAGTCAGCATCGAGAACGTAGTAGCTTCCGCATCGATCAACCAGACGGTCGACCTCAACCTCATCACAAAGAACTTCGTCACCGTCGAATACCACCCCGACCAGTTCCCCGGCCTGGTCTTCCGCCTGAGGAACCCGAAGACCGCCACCCTGATCTTCAGCTCGGGAAAGATGGTCTGCACGGGCGCCAAGTCCGAAGAGATGGCAAGGAAAGCAGTAGCAGAAGTGGTCCGGCAGCTCAAGAAGGGGAAGATCCCAATCAAGAACGAGGCCGAAGTGCAAATCCAGAACATAGTCGCGTCGGCAAGCCTGGGGGGCAAGGTCCACCTCGAGGAGGCGGCGAGGACCCTGCCCAAGTCGATGTACGAGCCTGAGCAGTTCCCGGGTCTTATCCACCGCATGGCCGACCCGAAGACTGTGATACTGCTGTTCGCTTCGGGGAAGCTCGTCTGCACAGGTGCGAAGAAGGAAAGCGAAGTCTACAGGGCCGTTAACAACCTACACGTAACTCTCGAAGAAAAGAACCTAATGGCCTATTAGCGGCCGCCCACGGATTTTGTGATGGCTTTCAGGTCTCTCTGGCTGATCAGTTCCATAGAAGCCAGGGTGTCCGCTAGTTCCATGACGTCGGTGACGCAGTGCAAAGTGATTCCCTCCTTGCTGAGCCTTTCCCTCGCTCCCTCGAGCCTGTCGATGACGACCGCCGCATGCTTGACCTCCCCTCCCGCCACTTCGACCGCCTTCGCCGAAGTCAGGATCGATTTGCCAGACGTCGCAAGGTCGTCCACCACCACGAGGTCCCACCCGGGCCTCACCTCTCCCTCCACCGCCTTCCCGCTCCCCTGGCCCCACATCCTGGTGTAGGCCATCGGTTTCTTCAGTGAAACGGCCAAAGGCGAGGCTATCGTCAGTCCCGTTCCCGAAGCTGCGAAGATGGCGTTCGCCTTAGGTGCCTTTGTCGACAGGAGGTCTCCCATTGCCCCTATCACCAGGCCGTATACCCCCGGGTAGCTGGGAAGCCCCCTCAGGTTGATGAAATACGAGCTCTCCATCCCATCGGGAAGTGTGAAGGTGCCGAACTGCAGGGCTCCAGCCTTTGCGAGCCCCTCGGCGAGGTCGCGAACGAGTTTTTGGCGCTTCCTCCAGGTCATCAGTCCTTTCCCCCCATTCGAGCTTATAAAACAACCACGCACCCGACATGATGTTTGCCAGAACTCTGGATTCCATATGGGCAGGTCGAAACGCTCATCACTGTGCAGGCCGAGAACCTGGGCACGGTCGTCGAGCCCGCGCCCGAAACCAGCACCGCAGAAATCGAACGGCTTGCCGAGGTTGTCAAGGAAGCCTCGTCCCTCTTCGTCTGCGACTCGACCCCGAGCACCCTTGAACTGCTCAAGCAGATTGTCCCCTCTATGGCACCCCCCGATGCCCTGAAGCTCTTCGCTGCCGCCCCGAAAAAGATCGAGTCTTCCATCGCTGAAATCAGGGGAAGAATTGCGACCCTCCCTCCTCCGCTGTCGTCTGCTGAGGGTGGGTTGGTACTGGCGCAGCCATTGACCCAACCTGGACGAAAGGCCTTCCTGGGCACGGCCAGACCCGACCCGCTTTTCGGCATCGTCGACGCCAAAGTCGAAGCCTGCCTGAACTGGGTCGCCCACTCCATGGCCGAGGCTGCGTCATCGAAGGTGATGGAGCCCTCACCCTTCCACAAGACCGACTCCCGCGAGAAGATGGAGGAGATCGCCGGGGGAATCACGGAGGCAAGCTACCTCAATGTCATCCCCAGGGGCGGTCGGGTGAAGGCGGTCATGGAGGACGCCCCCTTCGACGCGATCAAGAACGGTTTCATGGTCTCGAGCCTTCCCCAGGCCCGTGCCCTGGTCGTCGGCGCAGGGGGGAGGGGCTACGACGACACTCTGTCGTCATCGCTCAGGTGCGTCTGGAACGCGCTGGCCGGGGTCAAGAGGTCGGGCGCCGTCCTCCTGGTGGCCGAATGTTCCGAAGGCCTGGGTTCGACGGCACTCGAAATGCTGGCGACTGGGCGGATGACCGTGGACACGGGCAGGCGGAAGGAGAAGTACGTCGATGGCATGGAGGAGGTCTTCTATCTCAACAAGCTCAAGGAGGAATACGAGGTCCTCCTCCTCTCAGGCCTCCCGGAGGTCTACGCCAGGTCGAAGCTCGGGCTCACAACCGCGCGGGGCTCGGGGGAGGCGGTGGGGCGGATACTCAACAAGCTTGGGCGGACAGGCAAGATGAACGTGGTTACCCGGGCGGCCGAATGCTGGGTCTCGTCAGCCTAGGGGAAGGAAGGCCAGGTTCTGAGGCATGGGGACGCATAGGAAAGCCAGGACGAGCATCCCCAGGTAGATCCATCTCCGGCTGGCTGAAATGCGTGAGACCTCGTCGAGCAGCTGGGGTTCCGCAGGACGGCCGGCCACGAGCAGGACGATGATGGCCAGGGCCCAATAGTTGGGAGTGTCCAGGACGATAAGCAGGAACACGCTCAGGTAGGTCGCCACTCTCATCCCTCTCACCCCCCAGCCCAAGCTGAAGAGGTGTCCCCCGTCGAAGGAGGCCATGGGGAGGAGCCCGAAGAATGTCAGGAGGAACCCCACCGAAGCGCCGTCCTGGAGGGGAGAGAACCTCACAAACCCGGACGCCACGCCAGGAACGAGGGGACCCAGGAGCCGGTCCAAGGCTGTCTGGAGAATGCTGCTGTTGATGGTGCAGAATTCAACGTTCCCGACGTACTGGCATCCGCTCAGCGGCGAGGACGACGGGGCGGAAAAGAAGCCCCCGGCTGCATACAGGATGACCGCCACCAGGAAGCCCAGAAGAGGCCCCACGGCCATTATGTCGAAGAGCCGATCCCTGTTCACAGTCGGCTCCTTCTGCCGCGACAACGAACCCAGGGCGGGGAGGAAGGAGGTGACGTCGGGGATCCCGGGGATGAAGTAGGGGGTCGGAGGGGCGGTCCCCGACCTCTTCGAAAAGTACCTGTGACCCAGTTCGTGGGCGGCGAGCACCGCGATTACCGCGCCCCCGTAGGTGAATACGACCACGTTCCCCTGGAACCCGGACGCGAACTGCTGGTAGCTCTCCCTCTGGAATATGGCGAACACAAGGACTGAAACAAGGGTCAGGAGCCCGAGGATGACGGGCACCCTCGACCTCGACGGACCGACAGCCTGCTTCTTCCTCACTATCAGGGCTGCCTCCTCTCGGGTGCCGACCAGGAGGGGAGTGAATCCCTTGATGAGGAGCGAACGGTGCAGCTCCTCGAAGCGGACCCTGGAGTCCGGGCGGTATTCGACCTTGTACTCCACTTCTCCTTCCGCAAGCTGGAAGCTGTCCTTGACGGAGAACTTTGAGCGGACTTCGGAGTCGACCTCTGTCGGTTGCGGGTCCAACCTGGGTCCGCCTGCCCGCCTGCGATAATAAGGTCTCTTCACCCCCAGCAAAACTTAACCACTGGACATAGCAGAGGAAATGACAGGCTTGCAGAAGTCAGTCTTGGCCAAGGTGGGCGACTACGAGATACGCAGGTGCGACAGAGACGACGTCCCCGCAATTATCGACATCAACATGAAGACACTGCCTGAGCACTATTCGGACTATTTTTACTACGAGATACTTGGCGAATTCCCGGAGACTTTCCTGGTGGCTGAGTTGGGGGGCGAGCTGGTGGGATACATCATGTGCAGGGTGGAATACGGCTTCTCCCATCTGAGGAGGCTCGGTCTTGCGAGGAAGGGTCACGTGGTGTCGGTTGCGGTCACCGAGGAGCACAGGGGGAAGGGGATAGGGAGCAGGCTGATGGTCGCAGCCCAGGAGGAGATGGAAAAGAAGACTGCGACAGAGTCCTATCTCGAGGTCAGAGTCTCAAACCAGCTGGCGATATCGCTCTACGACAAGCTCGGGTACAAGGTCACGAACCGCCTCGAAGCCTACTACAGGGACGGAGAGGGGGCCCTGGTCATGGCCATACAACTCGGGAAATGAAACGTAGCCCAGCTTTCATCACGCTGGCCGATACCCTGGAGAAGTCCAGGGGGACGAGGAGCAAGACCGAGAAGGTGAAGATCCTTTCAGAGTACCTCAGGTCGCTTCAGCCTGACGAAGCACAGATCGCAGCCCGGCTGGCAGTCGGGAGTTCGTCGGAGAGAGGGAGCAAGGACGAGGCCCAGGTGGGCTACTCTGCTCTACTCGACGTCCTCAAGGAAGCGACGGGGGCAAGCCGGGAAAGGGTCTCTGAGGTCTACCTCAGGCACGGGGACCTGGGGGAGGTGGCAGCTGAGCTTCTGGAGGAGAAGCAGGAGCAGACGCTCTTCCAGGAACCTCTGACCCTTGCGGACATCGAAGCCGCTTTTCTGCGCCTCCGGTCGTCCAAGGGGAAGGGCTCCACCGCCAACAGGAAAGGGGTAGTGAAGTCTCTGATACTTAGGGCGGGCCCACTGGAGGGGAAGTACATTGTGAAGGTCCTGACGGGCGAGATGCGAACCGGGCTCGTTTCCGGACTCCTGGAAGAAGCAATCGCAAGTGCATACTCGGTCTCCAAGGCGGAGGTGGCCAGGGCCCACATGGTGGTGGGAGACATCGGCCTCCTCGCCAAAGCTGCGGCCGAGGGGAAGCTGAGCAGGCTGAGAATCACCCAATTCAGGCCCGTCAACTTCATGCTCGCCGAGCCCATGGCAACGGCTACGGAAATCGCGGAGCACTTCGGCAAAGAAGTCTACGCCGAGTACAAGTATGACGGAGTCAGGGCGCAAGCCCACAAGCTAGGCAAGGAGGTAAGGCTCTACTCCCGGAGGCTCGAGGACGTCAGCTCCAGCTTCCCGGAGGTGACGCAAACACTCGCGGCCGGGGAGGGGGATTTCATCCTCGACGGTGAAATCGTTCCCTTCGCCGACGAGAAGCCCCTCCCCTTCCAGCTCCTGCAGCGGCGGCTCAGGAGAATGGAAGACTTCGAGGAGGCCGCGAAGAATGCGCCGGTGGTATACTTCGCCTTCGACCTGCTCCAGAAGGACGGCCGGGAGATGGTGGGCCTCCCGCTGTCGCGGAGGAAGGAGGAGATGAACAAGCTCATCCAGGGGGGGAAGGTCAGGCCCGCGGAGTCTGAGAGAGTTAGGAATGCCTCCCAAATCCAGAAGGCCTTCAACCGAAGCAGAGCGCTGGGCTACGAGGGGCTCGTCGTGAAGGACCCGGCCAGCGAGTACACTATGGGAAAGAGAGGCTCAGGCTGGGTGAAGCTCAAGGAAGAGCTGGACACCATCGACGCGGTGGTAGTGTCGGCAGAGTACGGCCATGGGAAGCGTGCTGGCGTCATCTCTGACTACACCTTCGCGGTGAGGGACGGCGCCGCCCTAAGGACAATAGGGAAGGCGTACAGCGGACTGACCGACGTGGAGATCGCCCAGATGACGCAGAGGCTGAAGGAGATCACAATCGAGGACAGGGGCTACTGGAGAAGGGTGAAACCAGAGATCGTCCTCGAGGTCGCCTTCGATAGCATCCAAAGGAGCGGCAGGCACGACAGCGGGTACGCCCTCCGGTTCCCGCGAATCAAGAGGATCCGCACTGACAAGGCCCTCCCGGACATCGATGACATCAGGAAGGTGGAGCAGATCTTCCAAGGCCAGAAGCTCAAGGTCGAAGAGAGCTAGCGAAGGGATGACCGCTCGGCTCTTATATTGAGCCCTGGATTCCAGGGCGGTTGTACGCTCAGCTGCTCATCGGCGTCTCCTTGGCAGTCGCAGCCTATCAGGACATAACTGAACGGGCGGTCAATGACCTCGTCTGGGCGCCGGCGCTGGCAGGGGTAGCGTTCATTGTCTATTCGATGGTCATCTCCGCCAGCCCTGCCCCCAGCCAGGAGCTGCTCAAGCTGGGGCTGGTGGGGACTATAGCCCTTGTCTTCACCCTGCTGGGGGCCGTGGGCCAGGCGGATGCCATCGCCCTCGTGTTCGTCGCGGCCGACCCGTACCCTCTCTCTCCTTTCCTGCCGCTCTTCGCAGCAGCGGTCGTGGCCCTCTGTCACATTAGCTACGCCTTCCTGACCGGAGATGCAAGGGGAGGGAAAAGCATCGCAATTGAAAGGTTCCTCAAGGAGCAGAAGTGGATACCGAAGGCAATCGTGGCCGGGGGAGTCCGGACCGAGGTGAACAGGGACGTCAACGTGGCGAGGGAAGAGGTCGAGGCGAACCAGAAGCAGGGCGCGATGGTAGAGGTGAGCTACGGAGTCCCGACTGTCGCATACCTCGGCGTCGGGTACCTGGTGTATCTCGCCTACCTCGTGCTCTTCAACTACGCGGCGTTCGTTACCCTCCCCTAGCCCGACTGCCAGGGCGAGGTTAAATGCCGACTTGGAAGAGCGGTGGACTCGCATGGTTTTCCTCGTTCTCGAGGGGTTCTCTGGGACAGGCAAGACCAGCCTAGCAAAGGGCTTGGAGAAGACGGGATGGCTGAGGCTTCAGGAGTCGGCGCACGCGGTCCCCGAGGAGGTCCCTGTCGCTGACAGGGCAGACACCTTCGCCGACTACAGCCTGCTCGGGGCCACGATGATGTACAGCTCAATGATCTCGAAAATGAGGAACACCAAGGACATCGTCTCCGAAGGGTACCTCCTTTCCGACCTAGCCTACGCCAGGATCCGCTACGACCTGGGCAAGAGCGCGGCCTACCCGTCGATGCTGAAGATGGTCAGGGAGATCATGGGGAGCCCGCTGATGAGGCCAGATCTCTATGTCATCCTCGAAGCCGGTTTCGAGACCATCGAAGCGAGACAGTTGGGCAAGAGTGAAAGGGAGAGGAACATGACAGACTTCTTCAGGACGCGCTACTACACCGCCCTCGCCGAAGCCCACAGGGAGCTGGGGGAGGGGAATGTCAACAAGGTGCAGACCGACTCCAACCTGGAATCGACGCTCGGGGTGATAGTAGACCTCCTCAAGAAGAGAAAAGTGACCCCTGGGTGAACGCGAAGGAGGCTCCCTGGAGGGAGCTTATGGCAGAGGCCACTGCGAGGGTGAGGTCAAAGGTCTCCGAGCTCGTTCTGGGCGGAGAGGGCACGAAGGTCCTGGGGATCGGCGCTTCCGGTGACAAGACCCTGGTCGCCGACCAGAAGGCGGAAGGGGAGCTGTTCAGGGCCCTCTCGGAAATCCGCGGCCTGGGGTTCCTGAGCGAGGAGGCTGGTCGAAGGGGAGATTCCAAGCTGAGCCATCTCGCCATAATCGACCCGCTCGACGGCTCTTCCAACTTCGAGCGCGGCATCCCGTTCTACTGTTCGTCGGTGGCCATCGCCAAAGGGAAGAGGCTCGAGGACATCACCCACGCCTTCATCCGCGACCTCGTGACCGGGGACGCCTTCTATGCGGAGAGGGGGAGGGGAGCGACGAAGAACGGAGTAAAACTGAGGACCTCGAAGACCATGGTCCTTTCCTCGGCGGTGGTAGGGATCGACATCAGCATGGCAGAGCACGGGATGCTCCGTCGCATCGAACCTCTGATCCGAGGGGCGAAGCGACAGGTCCACTACGGGGCGAATGCACTTGAGCTATGCTACCTCGCAGACGGAAGGATCGACGCTTCAATAGACCTTAGGAAGAGGATGAGGATAACGGACTTCGCCGCAGGGTTCCTCATCGCAAAGGAAGCGGGCGCGACTATCACCGGGGATGGCCAGGCGGGGCTGAGGCCTGCCTTCGACCTCAGGGACAGGTTCAGCTACTTCGCCACGGCCAACCCTACCCTTCACCGGAGGGTTCTCCAGCTTTGCGTGGGCGGGCGGGCGGCACTTCGAAGAACGGCTTCGGCTGCCGGCTAGTGTGTTCAGAAGGCCCTAGCGTCTGCCGCGGCGCAGGAGGACCAGTGCGGCCCTGTTCACTAGAGTTCTTCGCTGGCTCCTCCCGACCCAGTCTGCCACGTCGAGGCGCTTCACTCCACCATGACCAAGGTATCCGGCGAACATCTGGACTGCGCTTCTGGGCGACCGGCGCGCGAGGAGTGCGCATCTGCCAAGGGCGTAGGGCCAGTAGTACCCCAGGGCAAACATCGCCCTTCCATACGGCACCCCCTTGGTCGCCGACGTCCTGCGTGAGACGGTCGTGGGCACGTCCTTGAAGCTCCTAGTCTGGCGACCGGTCTGAAGTGCCTTTAGGTACAGCCAGCTCTCCCATCCGTAGTCGACCGGAAACTTCACCCCGCCCACCTTCTCCCAGAAGTCGAACCTCACCAGCATGCTCGACCCCCTCGGAGCATGCTCCCAGTAGGGTTCATTGGCTATCCGCCCTCCTGCGACCGCAAGGAAAGGGTCAGCCTCGAATTTCTCTACTATCTTCTGCAGGTAGTTCGGCGGAAGGAGGTGGTCTCCTCCTAGGATCATCACGAAGTCCACTTTCGGACTACTGTCCCTCAGGACCTTCAAACCTGAGTTGAAGACCGCGGCGAGCTCCGGGAGCCCGACGTAGCTCTTTTCATGATACGGGAGGTTGACCATGGTCAGCTTGAACACGGAATGGCGGGCCGCGGCCTCAAGAATCTGTCCGCTGCGGTCTCTTGAGCCGTCGTCCACCACAACCACCTCGGTCGGGCGGAGTGTCTGGTTCTCGAGGGCTGCCAGTACGCCCGGGATCGACTTCTCCTCGTTCCTGGCGGCGAGGACCACGCCGACTGTCTTCAATTGCGTGCCGCTCCGCCTCGGACGAGAGCCTCGTAGACCGAGTGCCAACGTGCTGCCACCGCTTCGGGCCTGTTCTCCCCCGGCAGGCCTTCAAGGACCCGTCCGGACCAATCCACCACCTTGCATCCGCAGGCCAGCGCTTCCAGTGCGGCCTTGCCCAGAGACTTCACGGGCTCGTCGAACCCCATGGGCCTCCGAAGGTCCAAGTAGTACTCGAACTTGGAAAGAAGGCTGGCCATGTCGGCGTAGGTGACGCTCCCTCTGTCCACCAGAGAAAGGTCCAGGGACTTCTCAGCCGCGACCTTCCTGGCCTCTTCGTCCATCCCGTATCGTATGGTAAGGGCCGACCTCGGCGTCTTTTGACTTCCCGTATGGAAGAGGTCGGTGTCAACAGGGTTCGGAAGGTGGACCGCCTCGGCCGGTGCGCCTTCCGAGAGGTTCGGGGTCGAGTAGGCGATGAAGTCGGCGCGCCTCCACCTCCCCCTCTTCTCCTCCCACCTGCCAAGGATGTCAGTCCCGTGGTAGTGCATCACGACCGGCCTTCCGCCGTAGAGCCGTTTCAGCCAGGGGACGACCCTGTCCAGGGAATGGACGTGGACGATGTCGAAGTTGCGCGCCATAAGCTCCGCGCGAAGGAGGAAGACGAACGGCCCGTCGGCGTAGGTCTTCCCGTAAGTCGTGAGGCCGAACCTGTCCGAGTCCCTGCGCGTGACTACCAGGCTCTGGGTCTTGTAGTCCCTGTCGACGAATTTCGCTATGGTGCTCGCGACCCCCGCGGTGTTCCAGACGTGGAGGATCCTCAGGGATCTCCGACCTTCCTCATGCGATGCTCCCTTTCACTGGCGATGCGGCAAGCCTCTGGTATTTGAGCTCAAGCATATCTTCAGGGTCCCCGCCGCGGAAAGCGATAAAGCGAGGGCGAATGAGACGAGGCTTCTGATTAGGACGTGATGGTGGACGTCGTGGTTGTCGGAGACACAAGAAACCGGGGGCAGGGCAGGGACTACGCGGAGCTGCTCTCGGGATTCGAAGGCGTAAGACAGGTCCACCTCGTCTACGACAGGAACGTCGGGGCGGCGGTCAATCGAGGGCTAAGGAGGTCCAAGACTCCCTATGTGGTAATCGCGGGGGGCGACTGCTGGTTCGACCAGGGGAGTTTCAAGAAGCTCCTCGGACACACCGACCACCGTGGATACCGCTTTGCCCACCCTAGGGGTCTGCCGCTGCCTACTCGGGGCTTCCTTGACACTGGGATTGTGTTCAGAGAGTTCCTCCTTCAGAACCCGATGGACGACTGGCCAGACTATTGTGAAGAAGTGAAATTCCGCCAGCCGGAGTTCCAGGCAGGCCTGGTCAAGCCTATCGACGTGACCTTCGAGCACAGGCACGACCCTTCCCTCCCCCACATGAGTTCGCGCACAATGTGGACGAGGAAGCTGTGGTCCTACGCGTACAAGTTTCACGTAGCGCCCCCCTTGGGGGCGCTCAGGAGGGGGATTCTTGGCCAGCGGAAGGCGCCGGAGGCTCCGACCGGCGCGCACCTAGGCGGCTGACGCTCGAGCCCTCCAGAAACTGCAGCGCCATTCCCCGTACGCGTCTGTCCAAGATCAAGAGCAGTGAGAAGTAGAAGGCCGCGCCGATGGCGACTACGCCCATGGTCCTGAATCCAAGTAGGAACCGGTCCGCGATCGGCGGGAGCAGCCAACCTGAGATGAAATAGATCAGAAGGGCCATCAGCGCGGACAGGGAGAAATACCAACCCAGAGACCAAGTAAGGGAAAGCCTGACACGGCCCTTCAGCCGTCTTAGTTTGATCGCGGTGGCGACGACCAAGAATCCCAAGAGAGCGACGGACCAGGCAGTGACTATCGCTGAGATGTTCAACCCCGACGCGGTTCCGAAGTACACTATCAGGGTGACAGAAACGAGGTAGCCGGCCGCGTAGCCGATGTTGACAGCCGACACGAACCAGAACGCGCTCTTCAGGTACCTGGCGAAGCCTTTGTCTGGGTCTAGGTCGGCCCTTTCCCTGCCTATCAAAGTCGAATCGGAGAATGAGCTGACAGCAGACACCAAACCTGCGAACGCAAGGACCTGAAGGCCGAGGGAGACGTTCGCCCCGCCGGCGACGAGGGAGGCCGAGAGGACCCTGAGGAGGGTGGGGGCAAGGGCGATCACCCCCGCTGCCATTGGGGCCCCGAACATCAGGATAAGGTCGAGGGTGGCACTCGGAGCGTCCTCTGACCCTCCCCGCAGGAGTAGAGGGTACATCGCATAGGAGAGGAAGCCGGCGTATGAAACGAGAATCCCAACCTGGTAGGCGGCCTGGAAGTAACCTGAAAGCACGTAGGCCCCGGACACGAGGTACGCCGATACGGTGTCAGCCGTGAGTACTGCCCCGGCAAGCGAATAGGTAGCGGGCACCCATGAATCCCGAAGCCAACGCCGTCCCACATCCAAGCTGATGGGATCCTTCGTCGCGCCCCTCACAAGTAGGGTCGTGGCCACGGCTTGTATTGCGTAGGAGGCCATCATCGCTAGAATGACCCCAGTGATCTCTAGCTTCAGCACGAACAGGACGGGGTATGCGACGACCAGCTTGCCGACCTCCGCGAAGAGGATCGAGTATCCGAAGGCAGACGGCCTGTGGCCCGCAGCGATCGCGTTCGCAGCAGCGCCCCAGTAAGAGAGAGGGACGAGGAGGACCGCCAGGAGGAAGGCCGAGTAGTTTGTAACCGAGAGCGAGCCCGTGACCAGGCAAGCCGCGAAATACACACCGACGCCAAGGAAGCTCAAGGCCAGGTTGAGGAAGATGGCGGACTTCGCAACGAACTTTCCGCGAGCGACGTCTCTTGTCGCCCAGAACGTAAGCCACCCTGCCGGGTAGGAGGAGATCGCGACGAAGCTTAGGATGACTTCCCAAAGACCGAACCGCGCAAGGGAGAGCCAACCGGTGATCATCACAAGGAACACCATGCCGGAAAAGATGCTGAGAATCCTGGCGGAGAAGACGAGGATGCCCGTCCTGCGCAGGGAGATGCTACTCTGCAGGAGGACTACCGTCCGATGATTCAGAGGTCGTCCCGCGTGGTGCCGTCACGGTCTTGCAATGATCGGTAGTTTCCGAGCTTTCTTAAAGATGAGGCGACTCAAATTCGCCCTATCGAATGCCTCGCGGTATCGCCGAATTCCTAGGGCGCTGCTACTTCTTCTTGTCGTCCGACACGGACTTCGGGTCCGGCGCCATCTCGGGGATGTCCGTGATGGGTTCCGGTGGCGGGGTTGTCGCCATGGTGTACCCGATCCAGCCTAGGATTGCAAGCACGAGGAGCACGGCGAGGAAGGCCGTTATCTCGAGAACCAGCAGGGGCCAGTACCAGATCAGCAGTCCGTAGAGGATTATCCCGATGATGCTACCCGCGAAGATCGTCCCGCCGATTGCCCTGTCATTGGCCATGAGATGCGTTGGCGCCGTGGGTCGCAAATATAACGCTTGTGTCGGCGGTTCAGGAGAGGATATCCCTGGCGATTGAGGGCTCGCCCCGGGTTGAGACATAGACTCCTGGGTAACCGTCAAGCCTCAGGCGGCTGACCACGCTCCTGGCCTCGCGGATGAGGGCGGCGCTGCCCCCCTTTGCTATCCCGTGCAGCCTCTCCGGGAGCGTCCACCCGAAGTATTTCTCGCATTCTAGCACATCCTTTGTGTCTCGGAAGGGGAACGCGTTCAGCAGGACGCGCCCCTCCAACCCCGCGGACCCGATGGCCGCTTCGTGCTCGTCGAAAGTTTGGTGGGGGTCGGTGGTCGGGGGTTGGCCCAGGAAGAGGGAGGCCCCAGCCTCAGCCCTGCGCATCCCCAGCTTCGCCTGGCGCCCACCCTGGGGGGCAAGGGTGAAGGGGGTCAGGATCCTGGGATCGACTCCGGTCCTCTTCCCTATGCGCGACGCTTCGCCAATGACCTCCGCTAGCCCCTGGAAATCATAGACGTTTCTCGATCTTGCTTCTGCCGGGTATCTGTCCCCCCAGACCAGCATTACGGAGGTGAGCCCAAGAGAGTAGGCTGTGACGATCTCGGAGAGAAGTTGCAGGCGGCTCAAGTCTCTCGCAACAATCGAGGGGGCGGCCTGGATGCCTGACTTCGCCTGAATGAGCGCCGCCACCCTGAGGGTCGAGACCTTCAGTAGCTCAGGGTTCTTGACGTTCGCGACCAGGATGAGGTCAGCACAGTCCTTGATCTTGGTGACGTCTTCGACCAGGTCATCGAGTCGATTCTGAAGTTGGACGTCAGCTATTGTCCCCACGATCGGGAAGAGCGGCGGGAAGACTTCCACGACTCGAAGAAAAGCCATCTGATGTTACCGAGATGCGCGGCTCTCTCCACTACTAAACGATTGCCCGGGAATGACAGAAGCACGTCTGCCTTTGTTCAACGAATTCACTCGGGGACATAGGTTCAAGTCGCTGAAGGCGCTCAGAAACCCAAACTAGTGAAGTCGACTGTGGAAGGCGGGTAAAGTGCTTCTAGGGGCAGCTATGCCTTTGCGACTGCCTTCTCGACTTGGCCCTTCTGCGTGATTTCCCGCACAATTCCTGCTGCTACGGTTGACCCCATGTCACGAAGCGCAAACCTCCCCAATTCTGGGTATTCCTTGAACGTCTCGAGGACGATAGGTCGGAGTGGCTGGATCTTCACGATGGCCGAGTCTCCCGTCTTGATGGTCTTGGGCTTCTCTTCTGTGGGCTGGCCTGTCCTCGGGTCGATCTTTGCGACTATCTCGACGATGGTGGCTGCGACCTGGGCGGTGTGGGCATGGAGCACCGGGGTGTAGCCTGGGGCTATGGCTGTCGGGTGGTAGACCACGATTATCTGCGCGAGGAACTCCTTGGCGATGGTCGGAGGGTTGTTGGAAGGACCGAGGACTGAACCCCTTCGGAAGTCGGTCTTCGAGACTCCTCTCAGGTTGAAACCGATGTTGTCTCCTGCCATGGCCTCCTGCATCGCAGTGTGGTGGGTCTCTATGGACTTCACCTCAGCCGTCAGGCCTTCGGGCATGATCGATATGCTGTCTCCGACCTTGATCTTGCCAGTCTCGATCCTTCCGACCGGGACCGTGCCGACGCCAGTGATTGTGTAGACGTCCTGGACCGGGAGTCTGAGCGGCTTCTCGATGGGCTTCGGAGGCTCGGTGAACTGATCGAGGGCTTCCATCAGGGTCGGCCCCTTGTACCAGGGCATGTTGGTCGACTTCTTGACCAGGTTCTCGCCGGTCCAGCCGGATACCGGGATTACGTTGATCTTGGCGGTGTTGTACCCGACTGTTTTTAGCAGGTTCTCCACGTCCTGCTTCGCCTCGCCGAAGCGCTGTTCGGAATACTTCACAGTCTGGTCGTCCATCTTGTTTATCGTCACGACGAGCTGGGTCACGCCGAGGGTCCTCAGGAGGAAGGCGTGCTCCCTGGCCTGGCCGCCTGGGCCCAGGGCAACGTCCTCTTCGCCCTTCTTGGCCGAGACTACGAGGACCGCGGCGTCCGCCTCGGAGGCGCCCGTAATCATGTTCTTGATGAAGTCACGGTGCCCGGGGGCGTCGATCAGGGTGTAGAAGTACTTCGGAGTCTCGAACCTTTGGAATGCGAGGTCGATGGTAACTCCTCTCTCTCTTTCGTCCTTCAGCTGGTCGAGGACCCAGGCGTACTTGAACGAGTCGCCGGCTCCAGTCTTCTCGGACTCCTTCGCGAACTCCTCGATCATCCTTTGGTCGACCACGCCGAGGTCGAAGAGGAAGTGGCCCATTGAAGTGGACTTACCGTGGTCCACGTGACCGGTTACTATCAGGTTCAGGTGAGGCTTATTTGCCATGCTACGTCACTTGTTACAGTGAAACGGCCGCCTCTCAGTATATTTAAGCGTAATGGAGCGGATTTTGAAAAAGCATGGAAAAGACCGAGGTGACTTGGGCCGGGACTTGAACCGCACGACCGCCGAGGTTTCGTAGAATTCCCCTAGGGCCGCGGCTTCGTCGAAGACCTCGTTCTTTTCTTCGGGGGCGAGGTAAATGCTTCGACAGGCGCCACGCGGAGACCTGCGAGTGGGAGGGCCTGACCAGGGACAATCCACCCTGGTCGGGCTCCTGGGCATATATACGAAGGGCCACGTTTCTGTTGGGGTGGTCGACCTAGGCATCTTGCTGACAGCGGTCAGCACGGTGGCGGTCCTGCTGGGCGTGATAATAGGCGTCCGCGAGCTCCGGCACTTCACGAGGGTACGAGAGGCGGACGTAATACGGGCGATCTCCGAAAAGGTGTCAGACCCCGATTTCGTCAGGAATTTCATCCTCATCACCAAGATGCAATACAAGACCTACGACGAAATAGAGGGGAGACCCGAGGAGGTGGCCATGATAATCTGGCTGACTTTCATAGAAGGCCTGGCTCTGTTGGTCAAACGAGGGATAGTGTCGCTGGACGTCGTGGACGACTACTGGCACGGGACGGTTCGGACGGTCTGGACGAAGTGCGAGCCGATACTCCGCTCCTACAGGGTGAAGTACAATTTCCCAGAGATAGGAGAGTGGGCGGAGTATCTCTACCTGCGGATCTACGGGAAGGGGGAGACCGAGATGAAGAGGGTCGCGGAGATCGAGAAGAGCATCTACTCCAAGAGAATCAAGTGACCCTTCAAGGGAGGCTCAAAAAGCGCCCGCGAAAACGGGAAACGTCATCGACTGTAGCCGGGCTGGTGCCCGAAAAGCGCTATCAGTTCGATGACAGGTAGCTCCAGAGGATTACTCCGACGAGCATCACCAGAGAGCCCGCAAAGCCCGTGATGAGCCCTGCCGCGGCGTCAGCGCTGAGCCCGAGAGTCATTACGAAGTTAATGACGGGCGCTCTGACGAGGTAGGCGAAGAATCCGAGGGCGTAGCCCAGGAGCCAGAATCCGAGCAGTATGGTTTTTCTTCCCATGTCGTTTCGATGTATGATAGCGGCTCCAAAGTCGGTAAATGGGCGGAAGATAGTATTCCTTTACGGAATTGTTGATATCTTTAGACGAAGATTCCGGCCAGAGACAGCAGGTAGGTGGTCGCGACGCTGGCGCAGAGTCCGAGGGCCAGGGAGACCGCGCCCTCCACCAACACCCTCCTTCCTTCGCCGACGTACCTGTCCCTGATGCAGCCGAGCATGAGTCCGCCGAAGATCGAGGCCGGGTCCTGGCTCATTTCCGAATGCAGCAAATGGCTTTTCAGCCTAATTAACGATTGTGGAGACCGAATTCATCGGGGGTTCGAGGGCACGGGCGTGTCAATTTATCGCGACCCGGGCGAGGGTTCTTATACCGAGCGCAGTTTACGAATTCGGCAAGGTCTACAGCCTTGCCATCAACGTTTCTCTCGAAGCTCGAATCGGCCCAGAGTGTCTTCACCTTCAGGGACTTCATCCTCCTTCCGGGGAGGAGCGAGGCCGAGCCCAGGGACATAGACCTCTCGTCGAAGCTCACCTCTCACATCAGGCTCGAAGTGCCCCTGGTCTCGTCCCCCATGGACACGGTGACGGAGTGGGCCCTGGCCCTCGAGATGGCCAAGCTGGGGGGAGCGGGGGCGATCCACAGGAACATGTCCAGGGACGACCAGGTGGAGCAGGTCAGGAGGGTGAAGAGGGCCAAGGTCGAAGCGAGGAGCAGGGACGAGAAGGGGAGGCCTCTGGTAGGCGCGTCGGTCTCGCCGTTGGACCCGGAGCGCTGCAGGGCACTGGACAGGGTGGCAGACTTCCTTGTTGCAGACGTGGCGCACTTCCACAATTCGAAGATAATGGCAGCAGCCAAGAAGGTGATTCCCGACCTAAGCTCCGATTTCATCGCGGGGAACGTGGGGACGAGGGAGTCGGTGTTCGACATAGTGGACGAACTGCCGAGGGTGGAGGGGTTCAGGGCAGGGATAGGGTCAGGTTCGATCTGCATCACGTCAGAGGTGACCAGGGTGGGGGCACCGACCCTCTTCGCAGTGGCCCAGGTCGCGAGCGCCGTTGCCGAGCGCAATGTCGGGGTGCCGGTGATCGGGGACGGCGGGATAAGAGGGCCCGGGGACGCGGCTCTTGCCTTCGGGGCGGGTGCGTCGACCGTCATGCTGGGCTCGATGCTTGCCGGGACGGAGGAGGCGCCCAGCGGGGTGGTCGTCAGGGGAGGGAGGAAATTCAAGACCCACCGGGGAATGGCGAGCGCAGCGGCGCGGAAGGTCAGGTTCGCGGTTGACAGGTATTCGGTCCCGGCGAAGGGACTGGACGAGGGGGTGGAGGCCTACGTCCCCTACTCTGGAAAGGTCGAGGGGGTCGTTCGGACCATGGAGAACGGGTTGATGGCTGCCTTCGGATACGCGGGGGCCAGGGACGTCGGGGAGATGTGGAGGAAGTCGAGGTTCGGGGTGATGAGCTCCATCGGAGCCGGAGAGCTTGGGGCGCATTCCCTCGAGGTAAAGAGGTAGGACGGGTTTGGACGGGGAGCTGGCCGGGGGGATCGCCGTCCTCGACTTCGGAGGCCAGTACGCGCACCTGATCTGCAGGAGGGTGAGGGCCCTCGGGGTCTATTCTGCCCTGGTACCCCACGGCAGCGGACTTGAGGAGCTGAAGGCCATGGGGGTTGCAGGGGTGATACTTTCAGGGGGCCCCGCTTCGGTCTACTCCGAGGGGGCTCCCGTCGCCGACCCGGAGCTGTTCAACGGAGAGCTCCCTCTGCTGGGAATCTGCTACGGCTATCAGCTTCTGGTCAGGGCGAGGGGGGGTGAGGTGGGGAGGGTCGAGAGGAGGGAGTACGGGAGGTCGACCGTGACCGTTCTGGACAGGGGTGGTCTCTTCGAAGGGGTCGGGAAGGACAGGCTCGTCTGCTGGATGAGCCACTCGGATTCGGCCACCAGGATCCCCGGGACACTTAGGGCCATCGCAGAGAGCGAGGGCTCCCCCTATGCCGCGGTGAGGTCGTCGGAAGGGAGGCAGTACGGCGTCCAGTTCCACCCGGAGGTGTCCCACACCGAAGGGGGACAGGTCCTCCTTTCGAACTTCGTGTTCAAGGTCTGCCAGGCGGGGAAGAACTGGAGCCTGGAGGGATTCATGAAGAGGTCGGTCGAGTCGCTCTCTCTGCTGGAGGGTAGGGTGCTCTGCGCTGTGTCAGGGGGGGTCGATTCATCAGTGACCGCCGCACTTCTGCACAAGGCCCTGGGCGAGAGGCTTCAGTGCCTTTTCATCGAGACAGGGCTGCTCAGGTCGGGGGAGGCGGGCCAGGTCAGCGGGTTCCTGGCCAGGGACCTCGGAGTGAAGGTTGCGATAGTGGACGCGTCGGAGAGGTTCCTCGGGGCCCTGTCGGGCATCAAGGATTCTGAGGCGAAAAGGAGGGTGGTGGGGATGGTGTTTGCAGACGTTTTCGAGGAGTTTGCTGTGAGCGACGGGCCCTTCGCCCACCTCGCCCAGGGCACTCTCTACCCGGACGTGATTGAAAGCGGGAGGACGACTGGGCCCGCTTCGGTCATCAAGACCCATCACAACGTCGGGGGGCTCCCCCCGGGGCTTTCCATGAATCTGGTGGAACCTCTAAGGGAGCTGTACAAAGACGAGGTCAGGGAGCTGGGGGCCCTCCTGGGGCTCCCCAAGAAGGTCCTGCAAAGGCACCCGTTCCCTGGTCCGGGGCTGGCAGTCCGGGTCGTCGGGGACGTGACGCCGGACAAGCTGCGCATCTCGAGGGAGGCGGGGAGGATCGTGGAGGAGGTCCTCGAAGAGGAAGGGGTCTACGGCAGGGTCTGGCAGGCGTTCGCCTACGTCGGGGACGACAGGGTCACGGGGGTACTGGGTGACGAGAGGAGGCTGGGGTACCAGGTGACTGTGAAGGTGGTGGAGTCGGTGGATGCGATGACGGCTGACTGGGCCAGGCTTCCGGACGAGGTGCTGGAGAAGATGTCGAGAAGGATTACCAATGAAGTGGAGGGGGTGGTGGCTGTGGCCTATTCCATCTCCTCGAAGCCCCCGGCCACCATCGAGCCCCAGTGATCAGGATGGACAGGCTCGGGCCCCGGACTGAGCTGGCGGAGCTTCACGTGCACCTGGGAGGCTCCGTGGACCCGGCGGTGATGTGGGAGATAGCGCACGCCCAGGGGATCAGGCTCCCGACGAAAGACTACTGGAAGTTCGTGGAGATGATTACCGTCCCGGACAGCAAGAGGAAGTCCTTCGAGGAGTACCTAGCCCTGTTCCACTGGACGGAACTCGTACAGTCGAGCCCGACGGCGATCGAGCGTTCTGTCTACCAGACGATAGCAGGGGCATACAGGAAGAACAACATTACCCTCCTCGAGCTTAGGTTCAACCCGATGAAGAGGAACAGGGGAGGGGAACAGGACCTCGACCACATAATGATGGCGGCCGTGAGGGGGATCGACCGGGCGTCTCTGGAATACCCGGTTAAGACCGGGATAATAGTCTGCCTCGACAGGGGGTTTAGCCACAGGCTCAACGAGATCCTGCTCGACAAGGCGCTCCTCTTCTCCGGGCGAGGCGTCGTCGGGATCGACATGGCAGGGCCCGCCACTCCGGGATTCAAGTACTCCGAATACTCTGGGCTTTTCAGGAGGGCGAGGAAGGCTGGACTGGGGTTGACGGTCCATGCCGGGGAGGACGAGGGGCACGAGTCGGTTCAAGAGGTATTAGAACACCTTGAGCCAGAGAGGATTGGGCATGGCGTGCGGGCGACGGAGGACGAGGCGACCATGGACCTACTCTCCGAACGGGGGACGGTCTTGGAGGTTTGCCCGACTTCGAACCTCAACACCGGGGTCATCAAGGACGTCCGAGAGATGAAACGGGTGTTCCGGGCCATCAGGGGGCACCGATTGAAGTTCACGCTCAACACCGACGGGCCGGAGATGTTGAGGACGAATCTCAGGGGCGAGATGGAATTCCTCCAGAGTGTGGGCATCCTGAAGGAGGCGGACGTCCTGCAGGCGAACCGGGTCGCGTTCAGCTCTTCGTTCGTGAAGTGATGAGCGTTGTTTGAGACCGAACGAAAAGGTTTGAAAGGCAATCAGGGAAGGCGAACTTAGCATGGAGGCCACAGAGAAGCAGCTCGAGGTGGGGGAATTCTCCGTCAACTGTGCGTTCGCGGGAGCGGGGGAGACTGTCCTTCTCCTGCACGGGAGCGAGCAGAAGGAAAGCTGGAGGGTGTGGGAACCGATGCTCCAGCTCTCGGACTCCTACAGGCTTGTGGCGCCGGACCTGGTCGGCTACGGGAAGTCGTCCAGACCCCTTGAGACGCCTGACTATAGGACCCAGGCCCAGACCCTCAAGGACCTTGCGGAGAGACTTTCGATCGAGCGGATGACCGTGGTGGGGAGCGGGTGGGGAGGCCAGGTCGGGCTGGAACTTGCCCTCTCCTCGCCCGAGTCTGTGAAATCCGTAGTCCTCATCGCAAGCTCCTACGACAAGGAGCAGTTGAGGAGGCTGGAGAAGCTGCGTAGGCCGACCCTGATCGTGTACGCCGAAGACGACATGATGACCCAGTTGAAGGCCGGATACCTTCTGAGGGACGCGATCGGGACATCGCGGCTGGAGGTCCTGGACGCCGTGGCGAAGGACCCGAGGTATGACTTCAGAATGTCGCACAGGCTGCAGAAGTTCAGGGCTCCCCAGGTGATGCAGCTTGTCAGGCTCTTCCTTTCGAACCCGGGGGCGATGGTGGCAGAACCGCCGGAGCTCGAGAACGAATTGAAGGGGCTGGCTGTGAGAAGAGAAGAGGAGAAGAAGGGTCCTGATTCTAGCGGGAAGCCATAGCGACCCGTTCCTGCTCGTTCTTCTTCTTGACCGCGAAGCTGTTTGAGTCTCCAGAGGCCGCCTGTATGATCTCGTCGGCGAGGACCTGCTCGACCGTCCTTGGGGAGCCGAAGGCGGCCGTCCTCACTCCCTCGGAGATGAATCTGAGCGCCAGGTCGATCCTCCGGACGGGGGAGATGTCCACCGACTGGTGGTACACCACTCCTCCATAGCTCAGCCGCGTGGTGTCTTCGTTGGGAGAAGCGTTCTCGATGGCCTTCACCAGCTGCTGGACTGGGTTCTGGCCGGTGCGCAGCTCTACGATCACGAAAGCGGTCCTAACGATGTTCAGCGCCTTCTGCTTCTTGCCCCCCATCCTCCCGGTGTTCTTGCCGTACTTCTTGCCGAAGTGCATCATCTGGTTGACCATGCGTTCGACTATGTTGACCCTGGTCTTGCCGAACTTCTTGTGCTCGGCTCTCCCCCCGGAGTGTGGGACGAGGACCGGTTTCAGGCTGATCACGTTCTGGAGCCCCGGGTCTTCGATCTTGACCCCTGTCATATCCCACCTGTTCCAGAGGAGGAGGTTTGGATACTCGAGAGTCTGCTTGCTCATGGCTAGCGCCTCGGCTTCTCCTTCCTGCCGTAGACAAGCTCGTTGAGGGAAACGCCGTTGACCTTGAAGACTGTCCACCGGACCCCCGGTATGTCCCCCATGGCCCTTTTCATTGACCCTCCGATGCCCTGGAGGATCACTTCGTCGTGCTCGTCGACGAAGTTGAGCGCGCCGTCCCCCGGGAGGAAGGCGGTGATCTGCTTTCCGTTCTTGACGATCTGCACTCGGACGCACTTCCTGATGGCGGAGTTGGGCTGCTTGGACTCGATCCCGACCTTCTCGAGGACTATGCCCCGGGCCTGGGGGGAGCCTTCGAGGGGGTCTGACTTGTAGTCGAGGCCAAGCTTGCGCCTCTTGTACCACTTGTTCGACCAGCGGAATCGCTGCCTCTTCTGTGCGACCTGCCTGGCTGCGAATTCTCCGCGCGGGGGACCCGTCAATTTTCCAATCGCAACCCTTTCTCACCGTATTTAAATCGTTCAGAATTCCGAGGTGATCTGGACGTTGTTGACCCCGAAGTAGCGCTTCGCCAGGAGCCTCACCTTTTCCGCGTTTCTCCCCCCCACTCCGAGCACCGCCCCCTTCTTGCGCGAGTCGACCACCACCACGACCCCCTGGGTGCCGTCGAGGCTCTCGCTCAGCTTGACCTCCTGCACGTACTTCGCCCCGAGGGCGTTCCTCACGAGACCCTCGATGTCGTCGGCCCACTCGACCACTTCGACCGGCCTCCTCACGGCCCGCTCGGCCTTCTTGACCGACGCTCCCTCTTTGCCGATGGCCAGGCCCATCTGCCCTTTCGCGACCACGAAGATCAGCCTGTTCCTCTTCTCGTCCACGATGCAGTCGCGGGTGGTGGCCCCAGTCATGCCCTGGAACATGGAGAGGAGGGAGACTTCCTCGGAGTTCAGTTTGAATTCGGGCATTGGAGCATCACCGGATCAGGTGGTTGATGTCTGCCTCGCTGACGGAGCGGAGCCCCATGGCCGAGACGTTATAGGGCCTCCCGACCAGCCTTGCGAGGTCTGCGGAGGATATGGGCAGCTCCACCACAGGGACGCCCTGGGCCTTGGCCTCGGCCCTGAGCCTCTCCCCCAGGGCCGCAGGGACTGAGCGAGTGCAGAGGACCGCCTTGGTCCCCTTAATGGACGCGAGGGTCGCCTTGGCGCCGAGGGCGGACTTTCCCCCCTTCATGGCGTCCTTGAGGACCTTGGACAGCAGTGCGTTGTCTAACATCTGGATCAGCTCATGTAGAGGTCGATCATACCCGTCCCCACTGGGATGGGCAGGCCGACGATGACGTTCTCCGTTACCCCCTTCAGGTCT
This sequence comes from Nitrososphaerota archaeon, assembly GCA_027887005.1. Classification (NCBI taxonomy): domain Archaea; kingdom Thermoproteati; phylum Nitrososphaerota; species Nitrososphaerota archaeon. The sequence goes on along the minus strand of JAPCJI010000003.1, from coordinate 100,844 downwards.
TCCACCTCCCCCTTCACCGCTGCTTCGGCCAGGGTCGGGACTGTGATCTCGAAAGCGGCCCGGGCGAGGACGCTGCTCTTGGTCCCTGCTATGCCGTGCCTTCCGATCTGCTGCAGGTATCCTTTCGACGTCATCAGGTCGGCGACCAGGAAGATGTGGCGGATGTCCACCTCGAGGCCCTGCTCGTCGAGGGTGCTCATGACTTCCCTGACCAGGGTGGACCGGGCAGCCTCGATCCCGAGGACCTGGGCGACTTCGTGGACGTTGTTGGTGTAGACCCTCGTGGGGTCGACACCCTGGACCTGGACGACCTTCCCAAGGTTTGAGCCTGCGGTCTGGATGAACCAATCCTCCCCTTCCTTGACGACGGTGACCCTGGTTATGCCGGGGATGCCCTTCAGCTTCATGTTTAGGATCTTGTTCCTGAGGGTGAAGAGGGCCGAGAGGTCTGCGTTCTCCATGCTCACGTGGATGACGTTCTTGTCCTTCTTGTCGGGCTGCACGTTCCTCTTGCCCGTCTCGATCACCTTCGAGATCTCCTCGGCGTTGGTGTCTCTGTCGACCAGCTGGTCGTGGCTGAGGTGCAGCTTGATTCCTTCGGTGGGGTCGACTTCGCTGAAGCTGACCACGTTCCCCACCTTGGTGAAAAGGATCTCCTTGGCAACCTTCACAGACTTCTCGTTCGAGGTGGAGTACTCCTTGGTCAGGTAGATGTCCATGGACGGGGTGGCGGGGATCTTGCGGGCGTCCACCAGCTCCATGAGCCTGGGGAGTCCGAGGGTGACGTCCCTTTCCCTGACCCCTGCGAAGTGGAAGGTCCTAAGCGTCATCTGGGTGCCGGGCTCACCGATGGACTGGGCTGCGACTATGCCGGAAGCCTCTCCCGGCTCCACGCGGGAGTAGTCGAGGCCTTCGTCCACCTTCTCGATGGTCTCCCTGGCGCCTTCCTCCGTCAGGTGGGAGCCTGCGAGCTTGTCTCTGAGCTCCTTGGCGAGCCTGTCGTTGAGGCCCGACTCGTACTTCTTGACCAGCTTGTCGATGGTGCCGTCGTCGAGCTTCGTCTTAGACTTGTGGAGGAGCTCCTCGGTCTCTACGAGCCTGTCCAGGTTGATCGGGCGGCCGTGGTCGCTCTTGGCGGGGTCGACGCCGTCCTCCCCGTAGAGGAACTGGATGATGTGACCGTGGGGGTCCCTCACCGTGAGGTCGTACTCCACCTTCAGGTGCTCCAAGGCGTTGACCAGCCTGCGCTGCATGTAGCCGCTCTGCTGGGTCCTGACGGCGGTGTCCACCAGCCCTTCCCTACCCCCCATGGCGTGGAAGAAGAACTCGGTGGGGGAGAGGCCGTCGCGGTAGTTGCTCTTTACGAAGCCCTTCGCCTCAGGCGAGGGGTCGTTCCAGGCGAAGTGGCTTAGGGCCCTGCCCCTCATCCCCTTCTCGATCCTCTTCCCTCTGACGGACTGCTGGCCCAGGGCCGCGGTCATCTGGCCCACGTTGAGGCTGGAGCCCCTGGCGCCTGTGCGTGCCATGATCATGCCCGAGTTCTCTGGGGGGAAGGAGCGGTCCGCGATCCTGCCTGCCCTGTCCCTGGCCCTGGCCAGTTCGTTGACCACGTAGGCCTCGAGGGAGTCCTCGGGGGAGAGGCCCCTGGTGAGCTGAAGGGTGCCGGCCTTGTACTTCTTGATCAGGTCGAAGACGTTGGTGTACGCCTCGTCCAGGGTGTCCTTGATGCCCTTCTTCGCTTCGTCCGGGAGCTCCAGTTCGTTGTAGCCGTAGGTGAAGCCCCTCCTGGTGAGGAAGTTCTTCAGCACCTTCAGGATTGAGTTCAGGAAGTTGCGGGCGTCCTCGTTGCCGTAGTCCTTGGCGATGCGGTGGAGGAGGGAGTCGGGCTCCTCGGCCCCGATGACCGCCTTGTCGACCACGCCGGAGATGAGGTGCCCGTCCTTGATCACGACGTCGTTTGAAGCCCCAGACTTCGATGCCTTCGCCCACTTCGAAGTCTGGACGTAGTTCATCCCCTTCGGGAGGAAGAGGGAGAAGAGCTGCTTGCCAGTGTACATGGGGTGGGCCCCCTTCACTTCCGGCTCGGGGAGGTCCCCTTCGTAGTCTCCGACGAGGGCCGAGTTCGAGAACTCTCCCGGGGTTAGAAGGGTCTCGTCCCTGGTGAGGAGGAAGGCGCCCGTGATGAAGTCCCTGATCCCGCCTATGATCGGGCCTCCGTATCTGGGTGAGATTATCTGGTCCTGGACCTTCATGAGCATCAGTGCCTCGGAGCGGGATTCCTCGCTCTGGGGGACGTGCAGGTTCATCTCGTCGCCGTCGAAGTCTGCGTTGTAGGGTGGGCAGACCGAAGGGTGTAGTCGGAAGGTCCGGTAGGGGAGGACCCTGACGAAGTGGGCCATGACCGACATCCTGTGGAGGGAGGGCTGTCTGTTGAAGAGGACCACGTCCCCGTCCATCAGGTGCCTTTCGACCACGTAGCCTGAAGCGAGGGAGTCCGCCAGGGCCTTCCTGTCGCTGGCGAAGTCAAGCCTGATCTTGACCCCGTCGGGCCTGATGACGTAGTTGGCGCCCGGGTGCTCGAAGGGACCCTTGACCACCAGGGCCTTCAGGTTCTCGAGGTTCCAGGGGGAGACCTTCTCTGGGATTGTGAGCTTCTTTGCGATCTCGAAGGGGACACCTACCTCGCCGATGTCCAGGCTGGGGTCGGGGCTGATGACTGTCCGTGAGGAGAAGTCGACCCTCTTGCCGGAAAGGGAGCCTCTGAACCTTCCTTCCTTTCCCTTGAGCCTCTGGCTCAGGGTCTTGAGGGGCCTTCCCGAGCGGTGGTGCGCCTGGGGGATGCCAGAGACCTCGTTGTCGAAGTAGGTCGTGACGTGGTAATGGAGGAGGTCCACCAGGTCCTGGACGATGAGGTGCGGGGTGCCTGACTCCTTGGACTCCCGGACCCTCTGGTTGACCCTGAGGATGTCCACGACCTTGTGGGTCAGGTCGTCTTCGGAGCGGATTCCTGATTCGAGGGTGATAGAGGGCCTCACGGTGAGGGGCGGGACGGGGAGGACCTGCAGGACGAACCATTCGGGGCGCGCGGCCTTGGAGTTGAACCCGAGCACATCGAGGTCCTCGTTGTTGACCCTCTCCAGCCTCTCGCGGATGGCTACGGGGAGGAGCCGGGTGGCGCCCCCTTCTTCGGTGATCTCGTGGAAGATGGTGGGCTTTGTGAACTCGATCTGGAACTGCTGCTTGCCGCAGTGAGGACAGAGCTTGACCTTCTTCGCCTTGGTGGTGATCTCCTTAGCCACCGCTTCGGTCAATGCGGGGCTGAAGTCCGTCTTTGCTGCCAGCTTGGCCCGGTAGGCGTCAAGCTCCTGCTGGGGAAGCAGGATCCTTCCGCAGGTCCGGCAGGTGGTCTGAAGGAGCTTGTTGATCTCATCTACGAAGGCGATGTGGAGGACCGGCTCAGCCAACTCCACGTGGCCGAAGTGGCCGGGGCATCGGCCAGCTGTGCTCCCGCAGGTGCCGCACTTCTGTCCTGGCTCAAGGGTCCCGAGCCGGCTGTCCATCAGGCCTCCCTGGACAGGCATCCCGTCTTCGTCGTAGGTTTCGGGCTGGGTGACCTCCGCCACAGAGTACTTCCTGACCTCGCTCGGGGAGAAGACCGCGAAGTCGATTCCGCGGATGGTCTTGAGGGCCTGCTCCATTGACATTTCTCTACACCTTGTCCTTCAGCATGAGCCGCGGGGCGATGTTCAGGCTCATCATCTCCTGGAGGAGTAGCTTGAAGGCGTAGGCGACGACGACGGTGGAGATCTTCGCGGCGTCCCCGTCGATCTTGCAGGTGTACTTTCTCTGCTTCGCGTCGTAATAGGCGATTAGGCCGCACTTCTCGCAGACGTAGATCTCGGTCTTGTCTGCCTCGTCCAGGAGGCGGTCCTTGAGGACCATGGAGGCGCCGTAGGCGATCAGGCAGTCCCTCTCCATCTCCCCGAACCTCAGGCCTCCGCCCCGCGCCCTGCCTTCGGTGGGCTGTTTGGTGAGCATCTGGACCTGGCCTCTTGCCCGCGCGTGGATCTTGTCGGCGACCATGTGGTGGAGCTTCTGGTAGTATACCACGCCGACGAAGACGTCGGCCGCGAGCTTCTTCCCCGTCTTGCCGTCGTACATGACCTCTCTTCCTGTCGCCTCGAAACCTCGGTCGCGGAGGACCTTTTCGAGGTCCTCGATGTTCTCCCCGGCGAAGGCGGAGCCGTCCACCGGCGAGCCTCGGAAGGCCCCCGACTTGCCGGCGATGGACTCGATGAACTGGCCGACGGTCATTCTCGACGGGAAGGCGTGCGGGTTAATTATGACGTCGGGGACCACCCCTTCTGCGGTGTAGGGCATGTCTTCCTGGGGGACCACCAGGCCGATGACTCCCTTCTGGCCGTGCCTGGAGGCGAACTTGTCTCCAATCTCGGGGACTCTCATGTCCCTGACCCTGACCTTGTACATCCTGCCCCCTTCGACGTTCTCGGTCATGAAGATCGAGTCGACTACACCGGTCTCCGATGGCCTTACGGCCACCGAGGTGTCACGCCTGTAGGGCCCTTTGATCTCGAACTCCTTGTACTCCTCCATGAACCTTGGGGGGCTTGTCCTCCCGATGACCACGTCCCCTCCGGTCACCTGGGATTCATGGGAGACGACCCCGTCCCCCTCGAGGAGGCGGTAGAACTTCTCGCCCCGGTAGCCCCGGATGTTGGACTCAGCGGCCGGGACCTCGAAGGTGTCCCTCATCCCGCCGAGGTACTGCTTGGCCTCCGCTTCGTAGAGGCGGTAGAAGAACGACCGGGCAAGCCCTCTTTCGACGCTGGACCTGTTCATTATGATGGCGTCCTCGATGTTGTAGCCTTCGAAAGAGAGGACGGCTACGACGCAGTTCTGGCCCAGGGGGCGGTCGTCGATCTTGAGGAGCTCCAGGGTCCTGGTCCTGACGACCGGGGACTGGGGGCTGACCAGAAGGTGCTGTCTGACGTGTGGGGAGATCGGGTAGGTCGGGGAGCTGAAGCCGAGGGACTGCTTGGCCATGGCAGATTCGTAGGTGTTCCTCGGGGACTGGTTGTGCTCAGGGTAGGGGATGATCGACGCGGCTATGCCGAACATGGCTGCCGGGAAGAGCTCCATGTGTGTGTTCCTCGTGGTGATGTCCTCCTGGCTCATGGCGACGAGGAGGTTCTCCTCTTCGTTGGCGTCCACGAGCTCCACCATTCCCTGCTCCACGAGGTCGCGCCAGGAGAGCTGGCCTGCGGAGACCTTCTCTAGGACTTCGGGGGTCAGGAGAGGCCTTCCGCTTTCGACCACGACCAGGGGGCGGAGGACGCGCCCCGAGCTGAGGCTGATGTAGAGGCGAGGGTAAGCACGGTCGTTGACCGGGGGAACGTAGAGGATGCTCGCGACCGGGTTGATCTGGCCCTCCCTTCTGAGCTTCCTGAAGGCCTTGGCCAGGCGGTCGCCGTCGTCTACGTAGCCGATGAATCTGCCGTCCATGAATATCCTGCAGCCCTTGTCTTGCATCTTCTGGTCGGTGTCCCGGATCTGGCGGGCGCCGAGCTCCCAGAGCTTCTCCTCGACCTCCTGTGAGGGGACGCCGACGGAGATAATGGCTGAGAGTGCGAGGTTCTTGACGAGGCCGCAGTTCACCCCTTCGGGGGTCTCGGAGGGGCAGATCCTTCCGAAGTGGGTTGCGTGCAGGTCCCTGGCCTCGAAGTTGGGCTGGCTCCGGCTCAGGGGGGACTGTACCCGCCTGAGGTGGCTGAGGGTGCTGAGGTAGTTGGTCCTGTCCAGGAGCTGCGTGACCCCGACCTTCCCTCTCCCCCAGTTGCCGGTGGCTATCGCGTTGTTGAGCTTATCAGTGATGATGCCCGTCCTGATGGCTGCGCCTACCACGTTACCTCCGCGCTTCTGGCCGGTCCTTTCGAGCTGGTACTTCATGTCCCTGACCAGGTTGCGGAAGGCGGTCCGGAAGAGGTCTGCGAGCATCTGACCGGCGAACTTGATGACCTTGTTGCCGTAGTGGTCCTTGTCGTCGGCGCCGATCCAGCCCAGCCTGAGCTCGAGGAGCTTGCAGACGGCTTCGCCCATGAACATCGCCTTGTCGTAGCGCTTGTCGTCGGTCTTCCCCAGGTGGGGGAGGAGGCCCCAGTCGAGCATGGAGAGCGCCCGCTTGACCCTGAACTCTTCGAGCATGCCGTGGGCGACCCTATTGCCGATGTAGACCAGGGAGTCCTTCTCGGTCGGCGCTTCGCCGGCCTTGTCGAAGGAGACCTCGAGGAGGTCCTGGATCTCCGACTTCGGGGATATGGCGTCGGCGATCTCCTTATCGGACTTGATCCCCATGGCGCGCATGACGATGACGAAGGGGAGGTCAACCGGACAGCTCGGGACCTTGACGTTGATGGCGCCGTCCTGCTTGAGGGTGAGCTCGAGTTTGGAGCGGTAGCCTACGACGGAGGAGTAGACCCTTGCCTTGTAGGTCGTGGAGCCGGAGAGCTTCTCCTGGTCGACTAGGATCTTGTTCGGGGAGAGGTCTTCGAGCCCTACTATGACTCGCTCTGCGCCGTTGATGATGAAATAGCCGCCTGGGTCGATGGGGTCCTCTCCGGATTCGATGAGCTGCTCCTTGGAGCGGTTAGCGAGCTGGCAGAGCTCGGACTTCACCATCACGGGGAGGTCACCGATGTGCTGGCGGGTGGTGTCTCGCGGGAGACCTTCCTCTTCGATGGTCATTTCGAGAAGTATTGGGGCGGAGTAGGTGAGGTTCCGGAGGCGTGCTTCCATTGGGAGGATGCTGCTCACCGAGCCGTCGATTTCCACGACCCTGGGGGAGCCGAGGGTTATGCGTCCGAATTTTATCTTGTATGGAGTGCTGACCGTTTCGACCTCTACTTCGCCGATTTCGTCGACGATGTTCTGGAGGCCGCGGGTGACGAACTCGTTGTAGCTGTTGAGGTGCTGCTTTGCGACGCCCTCCCTCTCCAGAAGGTCGCGGAGTACGATCCAGGAGTTCGACTTCTGTATCTGTTTGCTCATGGTCAGGCCTCCACCACGTATCGGTAGTAGATGCTGGAGCCGGCCGTCTCACTGCGCCTCGTTATCTTGATGAAATCTCCGGGCCTGGCGCCAGTCTCCTTGGCTATGGGGTCGGTCATCAGGATGTAGGGGAACTGGCTAGGGGTCGAATTGTAGGTCCCGAGTACCTTTCCTGCTTCTTCCTTGGTCAAGAGTTCGTGCTTTGGAACGAGGAAGTGAGTGCTCACCTTGAATGAGGGAACCTCTTCCTCCTTCACCTTCCGCTTTGCCGCCTTCCTGGGGGCTGTCTTAGCTGAAGCCTTGGCTGGAGCTATTTCCATCTACCCCCATTCAGACCTAATACTGACTGACGTGCACAATACAATGCGCAGGGCCCAATGAAAGGCGCCCTTGAGAGAGTATTTAGATTTTGCTGAGAGAGGTTCTTGAGAGGCGCCAAAGCGTTATGTAAGCCTGGCATGGGAGCGGGCTGTTGAGAGCAGAGTTCGCGGGCATAGGCGGGTTCCTCCTCGTGTTTGGGTTCCTTTGGCTGGTACTGGCCTATTCGGTGGCCTACACGATCTACGGGCAGAACGTAGACCCGTTTCAGCAGCTTGCGACTCAGCTTATCGGGCTCGTCCTCGCCTCGGTCGGGGCGGGGTTGCTCGCATATTCCATCGGTGCGAAAGCCTCGGAGCCGCGGACCTAGGCTTGATCAGACGGTAGCCGGCTCTGCTTCGTAGACCGGAGTCCCTTCTTCTGGCCTTTGCAGGATCTTTGTGAACTCCTGGTAGAGCTTCCGCGTCATCGGTCCGACTCCTCCTGAGCCTATCCTTGTCCCGCTGACCTCGCCGACGGCGAGCATCTCCGACTTGGTCCCGGCCAGGAATATTTCGTCCGCGGTTATCAGGTCGAAGGGAGTGACATCCCTCTCCTGAACGTCCTTGCCAAGGTCGGAGGAGAGCCTGATGAGGCGCGCCCTGGTGATGCCGTGGAGGATACCTGCGGCAGGAGAAGGGGTCGAGATCATGCGGTCCTTGACGATGAATATGTTGGTCACGCTCGCCTCCGAAACGAATCCCCTCTCGTCGAGGAGGATGGCGTCGTCGGCGCCGGCGTTGGTGGCCTCGATCTTCGCAAGGATGCTGTTCAGATAGTTGAGAGACTTGATTTCGTGGGTGGTCGCGGCCACGGAATCGCGCCTCACGGAGGATATAATGAGCTTCACAACCTTGGGGTCCCTGGGTGCTGGTCCGGACGCCGAGGGTTCAGTGATTATGAAGAGCGTGGGGTCCTTGCAGAGCTCTGGGTCTACTCCCAGGTCACCTGAGCCCCGGGTGACCACTAGCCTGACATAGGCATCGCGGAGGTGGTTCTTCCTGAGGGTCTCGAGGACAGCTTCGGACATCTCGTGTTTGGTGAGAGGGACCTTCAGGTGTATGCTCTTCGCTGAGTCGTAGAGCCTGTCGATGTGGTCCACGAGCCTGAAGACGTTACCGCCGTAGACGCGGATGCCTTCGAAGACGCCGTCCCCGTAGAGCAGCCCGTGGTCGAAGACTGAGACCACCGCCTTTGACTTCTCGACGAATCTGCCGTCGACATACACCAGCAGCTCCTTGGTCATCGGAGGAAATACGGTTTTTTTCGGTGTTAAAACGGTTGCGTCAGTGTACATTCTTGAGCAGTTTGTCGAATACGTAGGGGAGGACCCCGCCGCGACTGAGGTACTGCATTTCTGTCTCATTGTCCACCCGGACGAGGACGCTGAACTTCTTCTCCCCCGACACGCCCCTGGCGAACACCTCCGCCCACTGCTTGGGGGCGCTCATCGCTGCGATCCCGATAACGTCGAAGGTTTCTTCCCCTGTCAGGCCGAGGCTCTTCGCGCTCTCGCCCTGCTTGAACTGGAGAGGGAGGACTCCCATGGCGACGAGGTTGCTGCGATGGATTCTTTCGAAGCTCTCGGCGATCACGGCTTTCACCCCAAGGAGCTTCGGCGCCTTGGCCGCCCAGTCTCTGGAGCTCCCGGCTCCGTACTGCTTCCCAGCAAGGATGACCAGAGGGACTTTCTCCTTTGAATAGAGCACGGCCGCATCGTAGATGGGCATCACCTTCCCACCGGGGAAGTGCGCAGTGAAACCGCCCTCCTTACCCTTGGCCAGGTCGTTCCTGAGCCTGATGTTGCTGAAGCCCCCCCTCACCATTACCTCGTGGTTGCCTCTCCTGCTGCCATAGGTTGAGAGGTGAAGCAAGTCCACCCCCCGCTCGCCCAGGTATGTGCCGGCTGGGCTGTCGACCCCGATGGTGCCTGCGGGAGAGATGTGGTCGGTGGTGACCTTGTCCTCGAAGACTGCTAGCGCCCGGGCTCCGTGGACGTCTGACTTCGCGGAGGTCGACTGGGAAGGTTCGAACCACGGGGGGTTCCTGATGTAGGTCGAGCTTTCGTCCCAGTGATAGACCTCGTCGGCGAAGGTTGTCAGTGACTCCCACCTGTCGTCCCCTTTCATGGCGTCCGCGTACCTCTTCTGATAGAGTCCCGAATTGAGGGATCGTTCCACGGCTCCTTTGATTTCGGCAAGTGTCGGCCACAGGTCCTTCAGGAAGACCAGGGTCCCGTCCTTTCCTATGCCTAGCGGGGTGGCGGCGAAGTCGAAGTCGGCCCTCCCCGCGAGGGCGTAGGCCACAACGAGCATAGGCGACATCAGGAAAGAGCCCTTGACGAGCGGATGGATCCTGCCGTCGAAGTTCCTGTTACCCGAGAGGACGGCGACCGCGTACAGGTCTCTCTCCTTGATCTGGCGTTCCACTTCAGGGGACAGTGGGCCGCTGTTCCCTATGCAGGTCGTGCAGCCATAGCCGACGAGGCTGAAGCCGAGCCTGTCGAGATAGCCCAGGAGGCCGGCGTTCTGCAGGTAATCGGTGACGACTGTGGAGCCTGGTGCCAGGCTGGGCTTTACCCAGGGCTTCACTGTCAGCCCGGCTTCGATGGCTTTCTTGGCTATAAGCCCGGACCCCACCATCACCGTCGGGTTGGAGGTGTTGGTGCAGCTCGTGATGGCCGCGATGACGACCCCGCCGTCCTGGAGGCCTGTGTGAATCGGACCGTCCTCCTCGAGCATCAGGGCAGAGCGGGTCGTGGCGGACGCGGCCTTGCCCTGCTGAGCCGCGGCCCTCCGCTCGTCCAGCATGGACCTGGCGAATGCTGGGACGGATTGGAGCGCGTGCCTTTCTTCCGGATTCCTCGGACCGGCGATTGAAGGTTCTATCTTGTCCAGCTCAATTGTGATCACCTCAGAGTAGCGAGGTTCGATGTCCCCGACGAAGAACCCGAAGGCCCTGGCGTACTTCGAGACGAGGTCCACGTGACTCCTCGGCCTGGCGGTTCCAGTTAGGTAGGTCAACGTGGCATCGTCGATTGGGAAGTAGCCCGCCGTCGCCCCGTACTCCGGGGACATGTTCCCGATGGTAGCCCGGTCAGGCACGGAGAGCTCTCCGTAGGCCTCACCGAAGTATTCGACGAACGACCCCACCAGATCTTTCTGACGGAGTTTCTCGGTGACCGTCAGGACGAGGTCGGTGGGCGTGACCCCTTCGTTGAGGTTTCCGGTGAACCTTACGCCCAGGACCTTGGGGATGGGCATGTGGTAGGGCTCGCCAAGCATGACTGCCTCGGCTTCTATGCCGCCGACCCCCCAGCCCAGGCACCCGAGCCCGTTCACCATGGTCGTGTGCGAATCAGTGCCGACGAGGGTGTCGGGGAAGGCAAGGAGACCGTCGTACGATTGTGCCTTAGCCACGACCTGGGAAAGGTACTCGAGATTGAACTGATGACAGATCCCCTTTCCGGGAGGGAAGACCCGCATTCCTTTGAACGAGGACTGGGCCCACTTCAGTAGCTGGTAGCGCTCCGAGTTCCGCTCGTACTCCTTCTCGAGGTTTACGTTGAAGGCGAGGTCGTCCCCCCAGGCGTCAACCTGTATTGAATGATCGATCACGAGGTCGACGGGGACGTCGGAGTTCACCTTCTTCGGGTCCACTCCCCGAAGTCTTGCCGCGTCCCGCATTGCCGCAAGATCGACCACCAGGGGGACTCCGGTGTAGTCCTGAAGCAGCACTCTGTAGGGCATGAAAGGGGTCTCCGTCCCGATCGAGTTCGGCCATTGGGCGAGGGCGTGAGCGGATTCGAGGGCTCCTTGGACCTTCCCAGAGTGCCTGGCGGCGTTTTCTAGAAGGACCCGTATGGAATAGGGAAGCCGTTCTACGTCGTACCCGAATTCTTTCATTTTCAGGATGTTGAACGCCGTCGCTGTGCCGGACGGAGCCTCGAACTTCTCCCGGATCGATTCCAAGCTCTCGAGAGGCATTCTAATCGGCTGAGAGCGAGGTCGCCGCGCCTGTATTTGAATCTGAATCGGGTTCCTTGTCATTGGAAACGACGCGCCGTCCCCTGAGGAGAGAGGGGATGATGGCGACCGTGTTGATGACGACGAGGACGCGGTAGACGTTGTTGAGCCCGGCCACGAAGAGGTCCTTGTCGGCGAGGGTGACGTGGACGCCGGAGGCCGAAGAAATTATGCTCGTTATCACCGCGTAGGGGACGGAGAGGGCGAGGATGAGGATGACGATGTTGAAGCTCAGAGTGTAGCCGACGTTGAAGAATGTGGCCCTCAGGCCAGACGCAACCCCCCGCCTGTGGGCCGGTACAGACCCCATGATCGAGCTCATGTTGGGGGAGACGAAGAGCCCCATGCCCCCTCCCCCGATGACAAGGTAGACGAGCACTGTGGAGAAGGGCGTGGCGGGCCCGAGGGTCGAGAGAAGAAACAAGGAGACGCTGACGGTCGCCAGGCCGGCGGTGGTGAAGGGCATGGTGCCGTACTTGTCGGAGAGCCGTCCGCTGGTTGGACCGACGATCAGGAAGGCGACGTCGAAGGGGAGGATGGATATGCCTGCCTGGATGGGCGAGAGGCCCTGGACGAGCTGCAGATACAGACTGAGGAGGAGGATGAACGCCCCCCAGGCCATGGCGTTGAGGAGCTGGGTGGTCACTCCCCCAGCATACTCCCTTATCCTCAGCAGGCTGAGGTCGAGGAGAGGGGTCTTGGTCCTCTTCTCAATGAGAAGAAACGAAGCGAAGGCCAGGGTCGAGATGAGCCCCAGGGCGGCCACGACCAGATCCTCGGCCGTGCCGTAGGCGGCGAAGGTCAGCGCGAGGAGGAAGCTCGTTATCGACGTGCTGAAGGTGACGAAGCCCGGCCAGTCCATGGGAGCGCCGCGCTCGCGCTCGCCGATCTCCTTCAGCTTCCTGTGCGCCCAGAGGGTCCCGAATATCCCCACAGGGATGTTGATGTAGAAGAGAAAGCGCCAATCGGCTATCGACAGGATGAAGCCGCTTAGGGTGAGGCCGAGCATGGAGCCAGCCCTGAAGGCCACGGAGTTGATGCCGAGCGCCTTTCCGAGCTCTGTGGTGGGGAACGCATCAGTGACAATGGCTGCGGAGTTGGCGAACAGGGCGGAGGCTCCCAGGCCCTGGAACATCCTCGATGCGATGAAAAGGTCGGGAGTGGTGGAGAAGGAGGTGAGAACCGAGCCGATGGTGAACACTGTAAAGCCTAGGGTGTAGACCTTGACGCGGCCGAAAATGTCGCTTACCCTTCCTATGAAGAGCAGGGCGATGGTGCTGCCTATGGTGTAGGCCTGGGTGAACCAGATGGCCTGTTCGGCGTCGGCGTGCAGCGCTGCGGCCACGGTCGGGAGACCGATGATTACTATGCGTCCGTCGATGCCGCTCATGAGGACACCAACGGTAGTAACGGTGAGGACCGTCCACTTGTATTGCAAATTCCATTCACTCAAGAATCCAATTCTTGTGTCGTTGGGTTCGCGAGCCTTCGATATGAGAGTCTATATAGACCAACCGTCTGTTCCTGGGTGAGAAGGCCCTCACACAGTCGCAGTCTGCCTTTCCGCCCTTTTGATGGAGGGATAGAGGACGCGACGTACATTAAGTTCTTCGCTCTAGGAGACCTAAGGGTCCAAGAGCACGGAAGGAAGGTGAGAGCTGAGCTCAGCACAACGCATCCTGCCCAACTCAAACTTGTATCTAGTTTGTTTTCGAAGTACGCGAGGCCAATAATCTACGGAATGCCTAATCCTACTGGGTACGCGTGGCGCGTTGTCTACCATCTTGATGAGTCATTCGGGTTCCTGTTGGACGAGCGGAAGGGGCGGCTCCTTGAATTACGAGATCCGCGCCTATTCCCTTTTGCCCTCGGCGGATTCACAGACGCGGAGGGACATGTCGGATTGAGAAAATCGGGAGACCTTTGCAGGGCAGAGTACATGCTCAGTAATAGGAAGCGAAGAATTCTGGCAGAAATGCAACGCGCCATCAATGACTACGGGATACCGACCTCCCTTCGCGGAAGGATAGCCTCCTCAGATGTTCAATGGGAACTAAGAGTTTCTGGCAAAAGCGCTTTGAGACTGACCAATCTTATCCAGATTCGGCACCAAGAAAAGCTTGCCGCGCGAGAGATAGCCAACCTTGGCGATGGGAAACCTTGGTCCGAATTCGGGCCTCTCTATCGTTCTTTGAGGAAATCGATACTTGATGGCAGAGACAGGTGCGTCCAGACGGCCAGGCGTAGCTACCTCTACCGCGATACGAGGGCCATTATGAAGAAATCGCGACTGGATGACCTTGCAAGAGAGGCAGGCCTCAAACAATATGAGGGTCAGACGGTCCATGAGATAGGAAACGCTATAGGCGTCTCCGAAAGGACAGCATACAGATATCTCAGGCGTTTCCATGAAATCAATGCGACCCCAACCCAGAGAGAAGAAGAATAGCCTGGCATCGGAAAAGAGTCCGTACTTGCGAAAACATGCAAACAATCCGGTGAACTGGTATTCTTGGACGGAGGAAGCCCTCCGGAGGGCGAAGAATGACAATAAACCAGTATTCTTGAGCATCGGCTACTCAAGCTGTCACTGGTGCACGGTGATGTCGCGTGAATCGTTCGAGAACCCAGAGATAGCTGCGATCATCAACAAGAACTTCATCCCCATCAAGGTCGACAGGGAGGAGAGGCCTGAGCTGGACGCCTACTACATGAGCGCCGTCCAGTCGATGACAGGTTCTGGAGGGTGGCCACTGAACGTCTTCCTCACGCCTGACCTGAAGCCGTTCTACGGAGGGACGTATTTCCCTCCTGAGCCGCGTTTTGGGATGGCAAGCTTCAGACAGGTGCTGGAGTTTGTCGCACAGGTCTGGAAGGACAAGAGGGGGGAGATAGTCGAGAACGCGGACCAGATCGCGAAGGCGCTCACGATGGATGTCCGGGGAAAGGACTCCAAGGAACTCACACTCGCGAACCTGGACGATGGGTACGCCGCGATGGTGTCTTCATTCGACCAGGAGCATGGTGGGTTCGGAGGAGCTCCGAAGTTCCCGCTTCCGCTGGCGTCCTCCTTCCTGCTGCGATACCATTACCGGACAGGGAAGGAACTTGCGCTGAGGAGCGTGACGAAGACTCTGGACGAGATGGCGGCCGGGGGGATACACGACCACCTGGGGGGCGGTTTTCACAGATACTCTACAGACAAGGTTTGGCTCGTCCCTCACTTCGAGAAGATGCTCTATGACAATGCCCTGCTCGCGAGGGTCTACACCGAAGCGTACCAGGTCACGGGGAAAGAAGAGTATGCGAGGACGGTGGAGGACATCTTCGGCTGGTTGATGAAGGAGATGAAGGACAAGGGGGGCGGATTCTATTCGGCCCAGGACGCGGACACAGAGGAGGGAGAGGGACTCTACTACACCTGGACCCCGGCCGAGGTCGAGGAAGTCCTGGGGGCAGCAGACGGGGGCGAGTTTTGCAGAGTGTATGGGGTAACCAACAGCGGGAACTTCGAGGGAAGGTCGATTCTCCACTTGAAGGTGTCGGAAGAAGTTGGCTCGGAGAAGGTGAGAGGTTGGCGGTCCAAGCTTTACGAAGCGAGAATCATGAGACCGAGGCCTGCCACCGATGACAAGATTCTTACTTCCTGGAACGGGCTGGCGATCTCGGCGCTCGCCTATGCTGGCGCAGCCCTGTCAAGGCCGGAGTACCTGAAGGCGGCATCCGAGGCTGCGGAGTTCGTCCTGAGCAATTGCGCAAAAGAGGGGAGGCTTCTTAGAAGGTATGCGGGAGGCGAGGCGAAGCTGGAGGGGACGCTGGAGGATTACACGTTCTTCATCCAGGGCCTTCTGGACCTCTTCGAGGCGACGTCAGAGCCCGGCTGGCTTCAGGAGGCGAAGGGACTCGCGAAGGTTATGGTGGATGACTTCGAGGACAAGGAGAAGGGGGGGTTCTTCCTGACGGTGGACGCCCAGCCTGCCAGGCTCAAGGAAGGGTATGACGGGGTTACGCCGTCGGGCAACTCCGTGGCGATGGTGGACCTCGTAAGACTCAGCGAGCTGACCGGGGACGGAGAGACCAGGAGAGCGGCCGAGCGCGCACTGCGTTTCTTCAGCTCAGACGTGGAACAACAGCCCACAGCCCACGCGAACATGCTCGTCGTCCTGGACTTGCTTCTGAACGGGATGAAGGAGGTGGTCGTAACCTCTCGGACCCTAGCGGGGGCGGCGACCCTCTTGGCGGAGGTGCGGCGCCCCTTCCTTCCCGACAAGGTGGTCCTGACGGCGACGGAGGAGAATCATGAGCGGCTGGAGGGGCTGACCACGTTGTTGGAGGGGAGGAAGGTGGGGGCGAAGGCGAGGGCCTACGTCTGCCAGAACTTCACCTGCAAACTCCCCGCGGATACGGCCGAGGGGTTGAGGGCCCAATTGATTCCGAAGTAGGGCTAGTTTTTATGTGGAGACTGAGGTAGGTGCTTGCGTGGCAGGCTCGTGGGAGATTAGGGGGCTTTTCGGTAATGAGTACGCCATGGAGCTCGCCGTCGAAGAGCTGAAGAAGCACAAAGGCTTCGAGTGGGCCGTCCTCGACAGGAGGAATCTCTCTGTGAGGTTCGGAAAGAGAGACCATGAGACGGAGGAAGTGGTCAAGAGGGCTATCGAGATCTACCACGGGTATGTCGAGCACGCGGGTCCGCTCGGGGAGTACGACAGGACAAAGCGGGAAGAACGGGAAAAGAAGCTCAAGAAAGAAGCACAGAAGAAGTCGAAGTCTCACTAGGTTCCCAGGAAGGAATTCAGACTAGAACGTGAGGTTCTGGTAAACGGTCGGGTTCGCTTCGATTAGGATAAGGTTCAATTTCAGCACGTTCACGTAGGGGCTTCCGAATATCCATATCGTTCCCTCCACGTTCCCGTTCACAATCGAGGTGATGGTGGTCGAAGGAATGTTAGTCGCCGAGCTTATCCGCGGGACCTGTAGGAGAGCGTCCGAAAGCGGGATGTCAGGGTCCACCCCTGACGCGGACTGGTTTGAGGCCCTGGCATGGAACAGCTTCGGGGAGTTGAATCCCTGGGCGATCAGGCTGGAGCCGACCGAGTGGCCGTTGAGCTGAACGATTTCACCATTCGCCTGAAACGGGAGGATGACCTGAGCGATGCCCGTTATCGCTAGGGGGAAGAGCAGTCCGCATATGACAAGTGACAGAACCGCAAGTCCGACCACAGGCCTGTAGTTTGGTTTAGAGTTTTCCAATTCATTCACCTATATTGTCGAAATCAGGATGTCGATCAGCTTTATCCCGACGAATGGAACTATGATCCCCCCCACCCCGTAGAAAAGGACATTCCGCAGGAAGATGGACATGGTACCGGCGGGTCTGAAGGTGACCCCTTTCATGGCTATGGGGATCAGAACCGGGATAATGACCGCGTTGAATATGAGAGCAGAGAGGACCGCGCTGTTCAAGCCGAGCCCAAGGATATTCAGTGCAGTCAGCTGGGGAATCGTGGCTGCGAAGAGGACAGGCACTATCGCGAAGTATTTCGCCACGTCGTTGGCGATGCTGAAGGCGGTCACCGCTCCCCTGGTCATCAAGAGTTGCTTGCCGAGCAGCACCACGTCTATCACCTTCGCGGGATTGGATTCAAGGTCCACCATGTTCGCTGCCTCCTTCGCGGCTTCTGTTCCGGAGCTCATGGCAAGGCCCACGTCTGCTACGGCCAGGGCAGGGGCATCGTTGGTGCCGTCGCCGATCATCGCGACGATGCGTGATTCGGCCTGCTCCCTTTTGACGATGCTGAACTTCAGCTCTGGGCGCGCCTGGGGGACGTACTCGTCAATCCCCACTTCGGCGGCGATGCTCTTCGCTGTGAGAGGCTGGTCGCCCGTGATCATCACAGGCCTAATGTCCATGGCCTTTACAGACTGGATTTTCTCTCGTATTCCCTCCTTGAGGACGTCCTTCAGCCGGATGATCCCCAGCGCTTTGTCCCCTCTCGACACAACGATTGGGGTTTCGCCAGCCGCGGCTACGCTGTTGACTAGCTCGTTGTAGTTCGAGGGGACCGACGAGAGACGCTCCTTGATGGCGTCGGGGGCTCCTTTGATCACCTCGACCTCCGGTTCCGACTGGTTCCAGTCCTCGAAGAACCCCGAAACCTTCCTCCTGAACCTTAGGCGCTCCCTTCCCAGGTCAGGCCCTTTCGGCAGGTTGAGGGCCGCTCCCCTGTTGATCTTCACTCCGCTAGTCCGAGAGGCGGCAGAGAACTCGTAGACCTCTGAGAGCGCAAGGGTGTTCAGTTCTCTGGGAGTGAACCCGCTCTCGTAGGCGAGGTCGATTATGCTCCGCCCCTCGGGGGTGTCATCATACCATGAAGAGAGGAACGCGGCCTCCCCCACGTCGCCAACCGTATGCCCCTCGAATGGAATGAATTGGATGGCCCTCCTGTTCCCTACGGTGATTGTGCCGGTCTTGTCGAGGAGAATGACATCGACGTCCCCCGCTGTTTCGATGGCCCTTCCGGACTTCGCGACTATCCTCTTCTTGTAGAGCCTAGACATGCCAGACAGGCCGATGGCAGGGAGAAGAGCGCCGATTGTGGTCGGGAGGAGGCAAACGTAGAGCGCGATCAGGACGGAAAGGTCCGCTCCAAGGCCAAGGGTTACTGAGAGACTGAACAGGGATATGATTATGATGCTGAAAATGGCAGTCAGACCGAGCAGGACTATGGTCACCGCCTGTTCGTTGGGGGTCTTGGGCCTCTTTGAGGACTCCACCATCCTGATCATCTGATCGATGAATGTCTCGCCTGGGTTCACCGAGACTTTGCCCGTGAGGGTGTCGGACAGTAGCCTCGAGCCGCCGATTAGCGTGTCTCCGGGC
This sequence comes from Nitrososphaerota archaeon, assembly GCA_027887005.1. Taxonomy (NCBI): domain Archaea; kingdom Thermoproteati; phylum Nitrososphaerota; species Nitrososphaerota archaeon. The sequence goes on along the minus strand of JAPCJI010000003.1, from coordinate 82,517 downwards.
GCCTTTCGCACGGGTGCGGATTCCCCTGTGAGCAGAGATTCATCGACCATCGCGATGCCCTCGATCACATCCGCGTCGATGGGGACTGTGTCTCCGGTTTCGAGGAGGATCAGATCTCCCTTCCGGAGGTCTGAGGACCTTGTCGGTACTACCGTCGTAGTCCAGCCTTCCTTCAAGACCTTCTTGCTAAGCACCTCGGTCTCGAGCCGCCGGAGGCTGCTGGCAGTGCTCCTGGCTTGCTGCTCGGCAAGCGAGTCTGAGAGAGTGCTGAACCAGACGGTGATTAGGAGTATGAGGGCAACTTCAACGTAGAAGGCCTGATTGCTGGGCTTGGCGACAGGGACGAAGCCCTGGGGATAGACCGCCATTGCCCCCACTATGAAAAAGGTAAGTTCCACAATGAGCATGACCGGGTTCGACCGCAGCGAAATGGGGCTCAGTCTCAGGATCGAGTCCTTGAGGACCCGGGCCGAGAAGAGTGGAATCCGGCGGCGGACGGCCCTCGCACCCTGGAGGCTAGCCAAACCCATTCACGTTTCCCTGGAAGTAGGACAGGATCGGGCCGAGAGCGAGGAAGGGGAAGAAGGTTAGCACGACGAGGACAAGAATCGTTCCGATGAGCACGATGGAGAAGGTGAAGCTCTCGGTCTTTAGTCCGGAGACCACGCTCCTCTTTCGGCCGATCATCGACCCTCCGAGGGCCATGAGGATCCCGATCGGCGCGTACCGCCCAACGAGTATCACCATCGCCGTTGAGACATTGAAGAAGGGGGTATTTGCAAGGGTGCCGAGGAAGTCGGACCCGTTGTTCGCAGCAGATGTCGTGAACTCATAGAAGACCTGAGTGAAACCGACCGCGCCGCCCCCAAGGCCGATGGCGGCGACTGCACCAGAAGCATAGGCCACGACTGTAGGGATCAGGATGATGATCGGATGGACGAGGAAGGCGAGCATCACCAGCTTCACATCCCTGCTCGTGATCTTGATTCCTAGGTATTCCGGGGTCCGCCCGGACATCAGACCGACGACGAAGACTGTTATGATGATGTACATCATCATGTACATCAGGCCGACGCCCTTCCCGCCCGGGGTGGCCTGGATGAGCATGCCCATGAAGGCCGAAAGGATGACGAGAGGATGCATGGCGACGAGGGTCGTGTTGACCGAACCTGTGGTGACGGCGGTCGTCACGACGGTCCAGAATGCGGACATGAAGCCCCCTATCCTCGTCTCGATTCCCAGGCCGAGAGGGGTGGTAGGGATGAAGGCTATGGCCAGGTCGATGATGAAGAGGCCGTAGGCCCCGATCAGAAAAGGTCTGACCTCCCTCTTCTTGCCCAGGAGCTCCCCGAAGACGAAGAGGAGGGCCGTGGGAAGGAGGAGCATCAGGCCGATCTCGAGGATGTCAGTTATCTGGCTCGGGTTCATGAAGGGATAGGCCGAGTTCGCTCCGAAGTATCCACCCCCGTTGGTGCCGAGCTGCATTATGGCCACGAGTGAGGCTACCGGCCCGACGAGTATCGATTGGGTTGCTCCCTCCACAGTGGTCACGGATGTGTACCCGCCTAGGGTCTGGGGGACGCCGAGTGCGACCAGCAGCAACGCGGCGATGAAGCAGAAGGGAAGAAGGATGCGCGTGAGGGTCCTGACGAAGTCCACATAGAAGTTACCCATGTCCTTGGAACCGACGACGAAACCTCTCACCATGGCGATGCCCATGCACATCCCAGTCGCAGCGGAGGTGAACTGGAGGAACTGGATTGCAGTCATCTGGCTGAGGTAGGAGAGAGAGCTCTCACCCGCATAGTGCTGGAGGTTGGTGTTGGTGGCGAAGGAAACGACGGTGTTGAAGGAGAGGTCCCAGCTCAGCCCGGGGAAGCCCTGGGGGTTCAGAGGGAGAAAGCCCTGGGAGGTCAGAATCAGGAAGGCTAGCGCCATCTGGACGACGTTGACTAGAACGCCTGCGAGGAAGTACTCCTTCCACCCCATGACGTGCCCGGAGTCGACTCCCAATAGCCGGTAGATCCCGTGTTCAATGGGGATCAGAACCCTGTCGAACCGGCTGGGCGTCCTCCTATAGACCCTCGCGAGATACGGGGAGATGAGCCAAGCTAGCCCGAGAGCAGATCCAAGGATCAGGATGAGGGAAAGGGTCTGAGGTGCGTCGATCACGAGTCAGGACCCCGATGGTTTAGAGCCGGCCTAGTCAAGAGGATGCACACAGCTGGGACGGCCTACTGGCGTGGTCGCCGTGGACCCTGCGACCCGTCTGACCGTGGTCCCTTGTGGGTGTGTAGGACTACGGAGCTTACAGTGCTCTTCACACCCTTTATCTTTAGTATCTTGTTCTTCAGAATCTCCCGGAACTCCTCAATGTCTGAGGCGGACACGAGCGTGACTATGTCGAACTCTCCCGTGACCTCGTAGAGCTCATCTAGCGTTTCAAGCTTGGAAAGAGCGGCAACAACGTTGTCCATCTCCGCCGACTCCACAAAGATATCCACGAATGCCAGTATCTTGGACAAGTTGTCTCATCTTCGCCGTTGGTCGCGCCGACTGAAATCGCCTTATATCTCTTTCAGTTCCATTTGCACGTCTCACGTTTTGGGGGTTTAGGAGTTTTTCCTCCTTGCCCTCATGGATTAATCATCCTCAGACCAGGGTCGACAGATGGGACTGCCCCTCGACTGGCTTATCCAGCTTGTAGTCATCTTCATCATTTCCTTTGCGTCAAACGTCACACCGTTCGTAGGGGCGTCCTACACTCTTCTTGGAGCCCTCAACCTTTCGTTGTTTGGTTTCACGCCTTTTGGGTACCTAGCGGTGGTGCTGGTGACAGCAAGCGGGGCGACTCTTGCGAAGGTGGGGATCTACTACGGTTCCTTCGGGCTAAGGAGGTTCCTGCTTCCCAACAAGAACGTCCGGCTGATTGGAAGGATTGCAGGGCAGAGGAGCTTCTATGCCGGTCTCTTCGTCGCGGCGGTCATGCCTGTCTTCCCATTCGATGACTACCTGTTCATAGGCGCAGGCGCGAACTCCGCCACCCTCGCCCCCATGACTTCGGTCACGTTCCTCGCGAAGCTGGTGAAGAGCTCCGTCGAAATCCCATTGGAATACAGCCTACTTAGCACCCTGACAAACACCTTCGGAATAACCTCGACTGTGACCACAATCATCACCGTGATAGCGTTCATAGGAATCGGAGTGGTCGTCTACAAAGTCGATTGGGAAGCGACATTTGCGAGGTTCAGAAGGAAGCCAAGCGCACCCGGCGGGTCGAGGGGTGACGCCTGAGCCTGTTCCGTGTGCCAGGTAAACCGTTATAGTTTCACGCACCTGCCGTCCGTTCGCTGCGGGGGTCGCCCAGCCTGGTCAACGGCGCGAGGCTTAGGACCTCGTCCCTCAGGGGTTCGTGGGTTCGAATCCCACCCCCCGCACACTGGTTTCATTCCAATTCTATTGCAATGGCTTGATGCACTTGGACTGGGATGGCTAGTCAGGACTACGCGTGAATGACCACGAAGAGTTTATCGCCATAGCGAGGGATGGGCCTTCGGATGGGGCCATAGAAACGGCGCGAACAGTCACAGCGAACCTCTACATGACGCTGGATGGATACGGCGAGTTCCCAAAGTATCCTGGATCCGACGCTCATTCGAGCGAGCCGGGTGAGGTATTCAAAGATCTGTGGATCAGACGATACAACTCGGTAGACACGATCATCTACGGCCGGCGGTCCTACGAGGACCACGTGTCATACCACTCGTTATCGGCGAGAAAGCCCTCTGATCCGGAGTATCTGTTCGAGTTCTCCCGATTCCTTGAGCGGAGTCAGAAGATCGTTCTCTCTCACAATCTGAAGAAGACCGAGTGGCAGAACTCCAGGGTGATGAAGGGGGACCTCGCCCGGATTGTTTCCCGTTTGAGAGCCGAACCTGGAAAAGACATCATTGTAGACGCGGGCCCTTCAGTCTCACAGGAGTTCATCCAAAGAGGCTTAGTCGACGATTATAGGATCATGGTCATGCCTGTCATCCTCGGACGCGGGAAGCTCTACTGGGGTTCAATGATAAGACAACGAACTCTGAAGCTCCTGTCAATCAAGACAGATAGAAATGGAGAGCTCGTTCTCCATTATGGAGCCGTGAGAAGTCCTCCGGGACGATAGCGCGGACCCGGTTTGCTCAGAGAACCTCATGTATGCTTGGAGTTCCCCCCCCCACTATTCGGCTTCGATGTTTTGTTGCGTGGCTCCGCCAGTCTTGAGAAACCCGTTACTCTGCGTGCAGTTCGTGATATGATTCGACAGCTTCTCTCGCCACGAAGGCTAGTATCACCCCAGTGGCGACATAGTCGACCCACCAGAGCCCTGTGAGGTATTCAACGACCAAGCCGCCGAGGAGGGCTATGGACATGAAGAAGCATGTGACTGATTCTATCGCGTCCATCGAAAGAGGTAGAGACCGCGTCTCCCTGCCTATCCTGCTTTTCTGAAGCCAAAGATAGGGCATCATGATGACAGCTCCTATGCCCACTGTTATGCCGAGTGGAGAGGCTTCCGGCCTGAGTCCTGCAAGATATGAGTAGGTGGCCCCGAGTCCGATCGTTGGAATCAGCGCGAAGAGAAGGGCACTCGTGACCTGTGCGGTTCGGCTGCTTCCATGCATTTCCGTGCCGCTCGAATCCTTTCGCAGATAAGCAAGCACGGCCAAACCAGATATTAGTTCAATCACGCTGTCGCCACCGAATGCTAGGAGAGCTAGGCTACCAGCCATGAGACCAAATGCGATGGAACCTGCGGCCTCGACCGTCATCCACGCTGTGCTCAGATATTCGACCCTAATCCCAGTTCCGATCCTCATGCGCCTCCAGGCGACATGATTGTTGTCGCAGCAACAGGAGACACAGCAAGAGCAATCGGCCGGAGTCTGGCAGGTTGCACAGGACGTCTCAATGCAACCGCAGGTTTGACACCCTGAGGACGAAGGCATCATAGACATCAACTTGCTCCAGGCTAGAATCTACGGTGCTCTTAATGATTGACGCCTCCTTCCAAGAGCAGACCCCGGCGACTCCCTCTGTGTCGGTTCAGCACCCTAGAGTGCAGAGTAGAGCAGGGCGATGTTGAGAGAGATTATCGTAATGGCACAGAGTATCCCCAGAACTGTGGTAATCCTCCTGTTCACAAACTCGCCCATCACCCTCCTCCTGCTCGTATAGATTATCAAGGGAATCATCGGTAGGGGTATCATCAAGCTGAGGATCACTTGGCTGTAGATCAGTAACGAGAGTGGATTGAGTCCGATCAGGATCGCAGCAGTGGTGGGAAACACGTTCACTAGCCGCGTCACGACCCTCCGGAGGTTCTTGTTAACATGGCTGCCCAAGAGTCCGTCCATGATGGAAATGCCTGCGAGTGTGCCGGTAGTCGAAGAAGCGAGGCCCGAGGCCAATAGGGTTATGGCAAACACGGCGCCTGCCAGGTAGCCATAGAGGGGCACCATTATCTGATAGGCATCGTTTATTGTGGACACCCCGCTGTAGTTGAGATGGAAAGCAGCGGCAGCCGACACGAGGATTGCTACATTGACAAGTCCAGCGAGCGTAAGGGTAACGATGACCTCCCTGAGGTGCAGTCGCCTGTGCCTTCTCTTCTCTTCAATGCTTCCTGTGGTCAGTTTGTTCCTTGTCAGGGTGGAGTGGACGAAGAGCGCGTGTGGCATCACAGTGGCACCTACTATTCCGACTACCAACAGGATGGTCTGGCTGCTGATGGAGATTGCCACGGAGTGGTATGCTATCTCGGAAAGGCTTGGCCCAATGATGATTACCTGATAGAGAAAACCTATGCTTATCACGGAAACGAAGAGCATGAAGAAATACTCGATGACCCTAAAACGTTCCTTCATCAGGACCAGCAGAAGTATCACGTCTGCAGCCCCGAAGATGGCGGCGAACAGAAGTGGGACACCGAACAGGAGATTGAGAGCGATGACAGTCCCAAGGTACTCGGCCAGGTCTGTCGCGGCCGCAGCCGCCTCCGCCGCCAGCCAGTAGGGGATTGTGAACTTCTTGTGCTTCAGCGATCCACGGATGAGTTCTGGAAGGTCCTTTCCGGTCGCGATTCCAAGCTTCCCAGAGAGATACTGCAGCTGCATAGCCATGAGGTTGGCCATCCAGACTGCCCACAACAAGTCGTAGGCGAAGGAGGCCCCGCTCTGGATGTCCGTCCCGTAATTCCCCGGGTCCATGTAGGCCATGCTCACGATGAGTGCTGGGCCGAGATACACGAACAGGTTGCGCAGGGAAATGCGGTTGCGCGCCCGCTCAAGTTTCTCCTCCTTGAGCTGCTCTGATGACTTCAGAGTCCTGTTCCAAGGAACGTGCATGATTCTTTTCGTCGGGAAACCTCTGTCGTATATAAGTTAGACGCACCTAACATAATTAGGGCTGCCATCTCTTTGGAGTCGCGCCTAACTATTTGAGAAGGCTTTTTAATGAGTGGAGGCCTGCTTTCTCAAGAGGGACGATTTGGCAAGGGTTACCCAGACGGAGCAGCAAGAAGCTCATTCAAGGCTGGAAGACTACCTTGAAGTGATCTACCACCTGATACATGACAAGGGCTACGCGAACACTGTCGACATCGCTGAGAGACTCGGGGTGAAACCCCCAACAGTCTCAAGCATGCTTCAGAGGCTGGCCTCTAGGGAGTATCTGGTTCACGAGCCTTATCGGGGCATCAGGCTGACCGACAAGGGTGTTAGGATTGCGAAGTCCGTTATCAAGAGGCACAGCATCATCTCGGAACTGCTGTTGATGCTCGGCGTGGAAGACGATGTGGCCTATCAGGATACAGAGGGGATAGAGCATCACATCCAGCCCGTGACGATCAGCAGGATCGAGGGACTGGTCGATTTCCTTCGGAAGGACCCCAAGCTCGTCCGCGCAATCCGCGATCACATCGAAGGATAGGACGAAGGCCGAACAGCTTGCCATTGCTGGGAGGCTAGCGGGCGAAAAGAGATTCGTCGATACCCGACGGGGACCTGGGCGCAAGTACGCAAGTAAATGAGGGGGGTCTGGTCAGGAGACTACATTTCGCCTACTAGTTTCGCGAAATCCTGCTCAGACCATGCCTTAGTAGTGGTCGTTCGCACGTTACCCAAGCTGCCGACGGTGAGGAAGAACTTGTTCGCGGCGGCGTCGTCAGGGAACTCGCTGATGGCCACCAGGTCGTACTTGCCCATGGTGTACCAGAGCCAAATCTTCCCGCCCATCTGCTCAGCCAGTTTCCGGGCGGCCTCGGCCCTCTTGGGGGTTTCCTTGAAGTTCGTGATTCCCTTCTCGGTCCATTTCAGGAAGGACACGTAGTGAGGCATGTGCCGCCCCGGGGAGTTTCGGCTATAAAGAGATTAGACCGCAGCCTTGCTTGGTTCGTTGGGTCCTGCGCCGACCGATGACGGGTTCTCGAACAAGGAATTCTTGCTGTAGTAGAGAAGATAGCTGATGACGATGAAATCGAGTACGATGGCCACATGCATCATCGTGCAGTAGATGCAGATGGCTTTGAGAAGGAAGAGTTCTACGAACACAAGGTATGGGACAATCAGTACCCCGAGGAACCTCCAGACGAACAGGATGTCCAGACTTCGTTCAGCGGACCGGGCGCTCGCGAATGCGATGGTGAATACGAGCAGGATGTTGACGATGAAGTAGATGACCGCGAAGAGTTCGAGGGGAATACCAAAGATTTGGCTGTACGAACTGCCGAGAACTACGTTGCAATCGAAGACAAACCAGCCTCCCGGTTGGGAGGTGCAAAGGGGAAGAGCCTGGTGAAGGTAGTAGTAGACTATTAGCACCTCGGAGGCCGCCCACAGCCCGAAGGCCGACATTGCGACCAGGAGGAGGAGCTTCAGACGGGAGATTCTCAAGTGCCTATCCCTCGTTGCGGGACACGCTCGCCCTTGAAGGGACTGAGACTATCCCAACCCTCGCTACTGTTGGGGCGGCAATCCCGCTGCTGGTGGTGGCGATGGGGTAGGTGTGGCACACCCTCGATGGCTGGCTATCGGTCAGCTTGCATATGAGAGAGGTCATCAGGTTTGCCGACTTCTTGACTTGGAGGCCGAAAGAATCGCCGGAGGCTATCCCCCGGAGCACTTGAGTCCAGTTCTCCCCTGAGATTGTGTTTGACACTGTCGAGCCGGGTGAGATGTATCTGTTGCCGAAGTTCAGGAATGGGTATCCTGCTCCGTGCGCCTGCCACGGGGCTGAGTAGTTAGACGGCACCGACTGGAGGGGATTCCTGTTCCGGTCCTCGTTCTCATATGGCTGGAAGACGACATACTTGCTTGTGTAAGTGCTCCCGACGAAGGTGAAGGTCGGCGAGTTGGGGTACACATCGCTCCCGCTCGACAGGGTGTAGTGCAGGTTGGAGAAGTTCCCGAACCTCATGAGCGAGATGATCAGGGGCCATCTCTCGGCAGCGCAGTAGGGGCAGAATTCGGCCCCAATGTAGACCACGATAGGTTTCGTCCCTGAGAGATAGGGGGAACCTGTGGAACTTATCACAGAGTGCAGCGTCGCGTTGTCAGGGGGCTGCCCATAGGGTACTACCAGGGAACTCGAATAGAGCGAAGCCATGTCAGGGGAGGCCACCAGGGTCCCTATCTTGGGCGCCAGTGGGCTCTGTGCCGTCGAAACGAGGTAGATCCCCACTGCCAGGGAGACTCCGACGATGAGTATGGTTCCGACGATTGTGATGCGCCTGATCCTCTGGCGTCTCTTCATCCTCGCTCTCAAGTTGCCAGCACCATTCGCAATGGCGTTGAGGATGCCGTCTATAAGGAAAGTGCTCGACCTTCCCAAAGACCGGTCCGGGGCCTCCTCGGCCCGAGAAGACTTTTAGCGCGTGGGCTAGGCTAAGGTCGGAAGGTCATCCGGAATTGCTCTCAAAGGAATTCGAGGCCCGTGAATACCAGAAGAGGATAGCCGAGAACGCTGCATCTTCGAACACCCTGGTCGTGCTTCCCACAGGGCTCGGCAAGACGATGGTCGCGATCATGGTGGCTTCGGAGATACTACAGAAGTTCCCGAAGTCGAAGGTGATGGTCCTGGCTCCGACGAGGCCCCTGGTCATCCAGCACTTCGAGAGCTTCAGGAAGCAGTTGAACCTCCCTCAGGAGTCGTTCGTCGTTCTGACCGGAACAGTGGACCCGGGGGAAAGGGAAGGACTTTGGCTGACGGCACGACTGATCTTTGCTACGCCCCAGACCGTCTACAACGACGTCAAGCACGGAAGGGTGTCGCTCACAGATGTCGCCCTTGCGGTCTTCGACGAGGCGCACAGGAGCGTGAAGGACTACACCTACACAAAGTTGGCTGAGGCGTACCTTGAGCGCGCGGAGCATCCACTGATTCTTGGACTGACCGCGTCTCCAGGGTCCTCGAAGGAAAGGGTGAACGAGATCCGGAGGAGCCTCTTCATCGACCGCATCGAGGCGAGGAGCGAAGAGAGTGATGATGTGAAGGAGTACGTTGAGCAGACGAATATCGAGGCTATCAAGGTAAAGGTGCCTGACGAGTACTACGACGTGACCCTCAGGCTTAGGGAGCTCTACAACGAGAGGGTGAAGAAGCTGCTGTCGGGGGGTTTCCTCAGGTCGAACAGAGTGTCGAAGAAGGCCTTGCTTGCGGCGAGGATGACCATCTCCGCCAGGCTCAAGTCGGCCCAGGGAGGCCAGAAGGGGTACATCTTCGGGGCAATCATGAACCAGTCTCAGGCCGTAGTCATATTGCACGCGCTAGAGATGATAGAAACCCAGGGGGCGCCATCGCTTGCCAGGTATCTCAGGAAGCTCAGGGAGAGGACGGACACAGGCAAGTCGACGAAGTCCCTGTTGAAGGACCCAAGGTGGCTGAAGATCGAGGAAGAAGCCGAGGCGCTGAAGGCGGTCGAGCACCCCAAGGTGAGCGTGATGCTCGACGTGGTAAAGGGTCAGTTTGCCAGGAGGCCAGATTCCAAGGTCATAGTCTTCACTCAATATCGAGATACGATAGAAGACATCATTCGGGCCCTGGGCCGAGATGGGCGGGTCGCGCAGAGGTTCGTAGGGCAGTCTGACAGGGAGGGGAGCGAGGGGATGGACCAGGGGACACAGACACGGGCGTTGGAGAGGTTCACCCTTGGAGACTTCAAGATCCTCGTCAGCAGCAGCATCGGTGAAGAAGGGTTGCACGTCCCTGACGTCGACCTTGTGGTCTTCTACGAGGCCGTTCCATCGGAGATCAGGTACATCCAGCGGCGCGGCAGGACGGGTAGAACCACCGAGGGCAGGGTGGTCATACTTCTGGCCGAAGGCACCGTCGACGAGAGCTACTACTACAGCAGCCTGTCCAAAGAGAGCAGGATGAAGGAGCTTGTCAGGGAGGCCAGCGAGAAGCCCACGAGGAAGAGGCGGGCGAAGAGCCCCACTCTGATGGACTTCGTAGAATAGGTAGTCAGGTGCTTACTACGCCCGGCTTCCGACAGTCGAGACTTTGATCACGTTCGTGGTGCCCTTCATCCCTGGGGTCCCCGAGGTGACCACTATCCGCTCTCCCTTCTTGGCGAACCCGAGCCTTTCTGCGGCCTGGTCTGCCTTCGAGAAGAGCCAATCCGTCGTCTTCGCTTGCTGCACCACTACCGGAACCACGCCCCGGTACAACTTCATCTGCCTGACGATTCTCAATTCCGTACAGAGTGCCACTATCGGCTGCCTGGGCCTGTACATGGCGACCCTCCGGGCCGTGGAACCCGTCTGGGTGGGAGCCACGATCGCCTTCGCGCCCACGTAGTCAGCGAGCCTGCAGGCAGCGCGGCCTATGGCCTCAGCCGTGTCCCCTGTCTCGGCTTCTGTGCGTGACGTCGGTACGGCTTGGGGCATCTTCTCGGCGGAGCGGGCGATCCTGTCGAGCATCTTGGCCGACTCCACGGGATATTTCCCGACCGCCGTCTCGTCTGAAAGCATCACTGCGTCGGTGCCGTCAAGCACCGCGGTCGCGACGTCCGTGACTTCGGCACGGCTAGGGACGGGGTAGTTTACCATGCTGACGAGCATCTGAGTGGCGACTATGACGGGTTTTCCCACGCGATTACACTTCCCGATGATTTCCTTCTGGATGGCAGGCACCTTTTCGATCGGGACCTCGATGCCCATGTCTCCCCTCGCGACCATTATGCCGTCAGCTTCCGAAAGGATCGCGTCGAAGTTGCGGACTGCCTCACGCTTCTCTATCTTTGCCACAAGCATTGGTCCTCTCTGAGGCAGGTGTCTTCTCAGGGCCTTTAGGTCGGTTGGGGACCTTACGAAAGATGCGGCTATGAAATCGACGCTGTGCTTGAGTCCGAACCTCAGATGAGCGGAGTCTGCGGCTGTTGGATAGTCCACGTTCATCCTTACGCCGGGCGCATTGACCCCCTTCCCAGAGCTTAGGATTCCTCCAGCGAGTACCGTGCAAAGGACCCCATCCTTATCCTTCCCGTCGACCCTCAGCCTGATGAGCCCGTCAGCTAGGTGGAGGAGGTTTCCCTTCTCCACAGAATCCAGGAGGTTCGGATAGTTGATGCTCACCCGCGTCGAATCTCCGACGACTTCTGAAGAGGACAGTAGAAACTCACTGCCCCGCGTAAGTTCCGCTGCTCCATTCGCCATCTTGCCGACTCTGATTTTGGGGCCTGGCAGGTCCTGAAGGATGGCTACCGTCCTGCCCGCCCTTCGTGCCTCCCCCCTGATGGTGCTTAGGTCGCGGAGGTGGCTCTTGGTGTCACCGTGAGAGAAGTTGATTCTGAAGACGTCAACAATGGGGACAAGGCGACGGATAATCCTCACTGAGCTGCTCGAAGGTCCTACGGTGCAGATGATCTTTGTCCTCCTCATAGGGCAACGTCACCTGACTGATTCAATCTAAGCTTAGCGGACAGCCTTTGCCCGCGCTGGAGCGACGAGTCGCTTCTCCAGGTTCGCGTTGATCCAGTCCATTTGGTTCTCAGTTATCGTTCGAAGGTCCCTTAGGGCCGCCGTCCTTTCAGGCTCCGGGAGCTCCAGAATTTTCGACCGGAGGAACTCTGCACCGTCCCTGCTGCGGTTCAGGAATAGAGTCACAAGGGTCCTGCCTTCCATGAGGTCAGAAACCAGCCTCATTACCGCCCTTTCCTTTCCACCGAACGATGCCATTTCCGCCCTCATCGCTAGGAGTTCACCCCGGCCTGCATCAGTAATTGTATAGGCGATGCGGGAGGTCTTCTTCGACCTTTGTGAGTGCGTGACTAGCTTCTCGCGCACTAGGCTCTTGAGAAGAGGGTAGATGGTCCCCGGTCCTGGACGCCAAACCCCCTCGGTTTTCTCCTCAATCCGCTGCATGATGTCGTAGCCGGTCATCGGGGACCTCGAAAGCGCAGTGAGGATATACACCCGAAGGAAACCCCTTGGAATCGCCTGCGGATGTTTCCAATGTCTTGAGCTGGGGGCTGCCACTGTGACAGCCGGGGACTCCATGACCTCTTTTTAAGCTATCGCTATACGATATACATATCAGTATAGTATTCGATATGTTTATATCGGTTCTTCGGTCTGCGCCCTCGAATGGCCGAGACTATCAAGGTCGAAGACCTGGTTGAGATCTACTCAGACGGGACCAAAGCCGTCGACGGAATATCCTTCGAAGTCAACGAAGGGGAATTCTTCGGTTTCCTGGGCCCGAACGGCGCGGGCAAGAGTACTACGATAAAGGTGCTTACGACGCTCCTCAAGAAGACATCAGGCAAGGTGACCGTTGCGGGGTTTGACGTTGAGAAGCATGGTAACGAGATAAGGAAGCTAATCGGTGTTCAGAGTCAAGAGACGGTGGTCGACCCTGATCTTACCGGGAGGGAGAACATGATGCTCCAGGGACATCTCCATCAGATGGGGGGAAAGGACCTGGAGAATCGAGTGGTCGAACTCATGAATCTAGTAGGCATCGCGGATGCCGCAGACAGGAGTGCAGGTCATTATTCAGGGGGCATGAAGAAGAGATTGGACCTCGCATCGGCTCTAGTTCACAAGCCAAAGGTGCTTTTCCTGGACGAACCGACCACAGGTCTTGACCCACAATCGAGGGCCGCGATTTGGGAATACCTGTCCAAACTCAACAGAGAGGAGGGAATCACAATCTTCCTCACCACTCAGTACATGGAGGAAGCAGACAAACTCTGCCAAAGGCTCTACATTGTGGACCAGGGAAAGATAGTCGCCAGCGGGACCCCCGAATCATTGAAGCGCGAGGTCGGGGCGGACTCGATCACGATGACCCTCGAGAACGGAAGTGCGGCCTCGGAGACCAAGGAGAAGGCGAGGAAGGTCCTGGGGGGACTCCAAGGGATAAGCAAGATTCTCGATTCAGACGGCGGGCTCACGGTGTACGCGAAGAACGCGAGCCTCATAATAGCCGACATCGTTAGGACGTTTGACGCGAACAATATTCACCTCTCGTCAGTAAATTTCGCGTCCCCTACATTAGACGACGTGTTTCTGCAGCACACAGGAAGGAGGATCAGGACGGAAGAATTGAACACGAAACAGACTACCCGCGCTAGGTTCGGGGCAGCCAGAAGGCCAGTGAGACAATGAGCCTATTCTCAGACACCTACTATCTCTTCATTCGGGCCTTGAAGAAGCTCATTAGGAATCCCATCCTGCTCTTCTTCTCCCTTCTCCAGCCCATAATCTTCTTAGTTCTTTTCACACAGCTATTCTCGAAGTTTCCGCTAGCTGCCTTCGGCCTGGCGCCTGGTGTTTCTTATCTCGCATTTGCCACTCCTGGAATATTGCTTCAGAACGGGTTCAGCAGTGCGCTTCAGTCGGGTACGTCGATAGTTGATGAACTCAACTCAGGTATGCTGCAGAAGATTCTGGTGACCCCGGTCAACCGGTCAGCAATTCTGCTTGGGAGGCTTGTCACGGATGCGTTCAGAGTGCTTATCCAATCGGCAATCATCCTCGTGCTTGCATTCATCCTCGGGTTCAACGTCGCGACCGGGGTGGGTGGAATTGCTCTGATTCTCTTCATAATTGCGTTCTTCGGCCTCGCTTGGTCTGGCATATCACTCGCAATCGGACTACGAACGCGCAGCGCTGAGACGGTATTCGGGATTGGTGGCTTCTTGACATTTCCTCTGCTGTTCATGAGCACCGCTCTTGTGCCTACGAAGGCGATCCCCGACTGGATGGCGAGCGTCTCAAGGGTCAATCCGATTAGCATCTCGGTCAATGCTATTCGAGACCTATCTCTTCCCAACTCGGTGGTTGGTGGAGACATAGTCTGGGCTCTGGCCGTGATCACGGGTATCGCCATCGTCACTCTGGGCGCAACGCTCTACCTCTTCAGGAAAGTTGTAACATAGGAGAAATGGCGACATGTCAGGACCCTCAATCGAAGCGGCGAATCTCTCAAAGTCCTTCGGTTCCTTCGCGGCCGTTTCGAGCCTCAACCTGAAGCTCGAGGGCACCAAGTGCATCGGATTCCTCGGTCCCAACGGCGCCGGGAAGACGACGACCATGAAGATGTTCACAGGCCTGATAAAACCAACCCAGGGACGGGCGATGATCAACGGAGTGGAAATCCGGGATGACAAGAGGAAGGCTCTCGCTTCGTGCGCGTCACTAATCGAGACCCCGGAGATCTATCCCTCTCTCACCGCCAGAGAGGCACTGACCATGCTATCAGAACTGAGAGGCGTCCCGAAGTCAGAGAGAACCAAGAGGATAGACGAGGCACTTGGGAAGGTAAAGATGCAGGAGTGGGAGGATAAGAAGGTCGGGAGCTTCTCGAAGGGGATGAAGCAGCGGGTCAACGTGGCATCCACCCTGTTGAGCGACCCTCAAGTGATTATCCTTGACGAACCCTCAACTGGGTTGGACCCCAGGGGAATGAGTGAAGTCAGGGACATTGTAAAGTCTCTCGGGAACAGGCTCGTCTTCATGAGTTCCCATCTCCTGAGCGAGGTCACCGATGTATGCCAGGAAGTCGCGATGATAGACCATGGCAAGCTCCTCGTCTACGACACGATTGGCAATGTGACAGCGAAGTTCGCCGGAGATGGAGGAGCAGCTGAGGCCGGCTTCTCCCGAGACGTGGACGAAGCGATCCTGTCCAAGATATTGCACCTCGAGGGCGTGGAGAAGGCCCAGAAGACAGACGCGAGGCACCTCAGTATTAGGTTCACGGGAGGACTCCAGGCTCAGGAACGCCTCTTCACCAGACTTGCAGACATGAACGTCGGCATCGTGAGCTTCCGGGAGACGTCGACTGGCCTCGAAGACGCCTATCTCAAGCTGATCAAGGAGACTCTGTAAGCACCATGTCGACAGAGACACAGAGCGACTACGCGCGGGTCAGCACTCTAAACCATGTCATGATAATGACGAAGTACGCCTTCTTGAACTATTTCAGGGCAAGGAGGTTCTACGTGATGCTCGCCATCGTCTTGCTTATCAGCGGCCTCCTCACCTTCGCCATCGGATACTACAGACCCGCGGGAATCCTCCTGAGCGTCCTGGGATTCTACGGAGCGGGGTGGGGGAGCTTTTCAGGTTTCGTAGTGATACTTTCGACAGCCTTCTTCGGGGGGGACGCTATCTCAAGCGAGTTCCAGAACAGAACTGGGTATTTCTTGGTTCCCAATCCGATAAGAAGGTCAGCGATCTATGTGGGGAAGTGGCTGGCTGCGCTCGCGGCTTCGACGATAGTTCTACTGGTATACGCCGCAATAATCATTGCGAACGGCATCTATTACTTTGGACCCACAGTGCCCTGGGAGTTCCTGCAGTCAGTCGCATTCGCATGGATCTACCTCATCGCAGCGCTCTCTCTGGCCTTCGCGTTCAGTTCGCTCTTCAAGAGTAGCTCCATCTCAATCCTGATGAGCGTCATACTGTTACTCTTTGTATTCAACGTCGTCGACACGATCTTCTCCACCGTCATCGGCATCGAGCCGTGGTTCTCGATCACCTACGGAGCCGGGATCGTATCCAACATACTTACATTTCCGTTCCCACAGCACTTCTCGACTGCGTCCTTCGGTGGGCCCGGAGGGCCGGGGAGGTTCAGCATTTCAACCTTCAATGCCACGGTTCCTGAAGGGCTTGTGATAATGGCGGCCTACTTCGTCATATCAGCCGCGCTGGGCCTATGGCTCTTCGAAAGGAAAGAGTTCACGTCCTAGAGTCGAAATCAACCGCTGGTTAGAAGGAACTCCTTCACTTTCCCGTCGGCCAAGTTCACCAACGCCCCCCTGAGCATCCCGTCCGCGTATTCGCTCCCGGGGTTCATGCACAGAGTCCTTCCAAGGCGCACGAACCCTTTGGATTCATGGATGTGTCCGTGGAGACCTAGCATGGGAGCGTGCTTCTCTATGGACTCCCTGACCGCCGAGCTCCCTACATGTATGAACTTGATTCCTAGTCCCTCCTTGACGTACTCGAAGTCTTTGGAGACGGCCGGCGCCCTGTCCAGTTCGGTGTTGATCGGGGGGACGTGGAGATTGAAGATTGCGGTCTGGGGCCGCTGGACCTTAGACGCAAGATTCTCAATCATCCTGCCAAGTTCCGGTTCGCTTACCTCTCTCGGGCTCTTCCAGGGCGTAGGGTTGGCGTAGCCGAGAGTTATCATCTCGAAGCCGTTCTTGAGCTCGACAATCCGGTTCTCGGGGTTCACTAGGTGTCCCGAATCGACGAGGAACGAGTCGATCTCAAATTTGTCGTCGTTCCCGGGAGAGATGTAGCATATGATCTCGGTGCCCTTCAGGCGCTCCTCAAGCAACAGGACCCAGGACCTGAGGACCGAGGCCATGGCCTCGTTGAACACCTTTTCTTCCTTCGCCTTGTCCGACTGTATCTCCAGGACCTCGCTAGGGGTGGCCACGAAGGAGTATTGGCCCGCGTCTGAAAGGAACTTCTGAGTCTCCTGGAGACGACTTCCCTTGATCGTAGAGTCCTCCCCGAACAGACGGAGCGTGTAGGTTCCGTCCGGGTTCTCTACTATGGGCACCATCACCTTGCCGGTGATGTCCCCTCCTAGAATGAGAGTGTCGGCCTTGTAGACCTTGGCTGCATTGAGGAACTTCCGGAAGCACTTCTCAGACCCGTGTACGTCGGTGATGAAGAATAGCCTGGGCACGTTGGACTCCGAAGTGCCGTCAAATTCCTGTAGATATTTAATGATGTTTTCTCAAAAACCTGTTAATTCCGAATCCTCCAATCCTGCCAGCACATCACGGACTAGCCGTGATTCTTGAGGCTGGACCGCGTAGAAGGCTAGGGTCCTTTGAAGCGCAGGTTCTCGCAGAAGAAGGCGTTCTGACCTGATTCGTCGAAGCTAAGGTGTTCGCTCACGATGCGCATCGTCTTCGTCCTTGCTGCCTTCGCCTTTTTCCAGATGAAACCCGTGGGAACATGCACCTCGGTCTGGACCTCCGCTCCCGAGACCGCATCTCTGAAAGGTTCCACCTGCACCTCCAGGACACCCGGAACCGAGAAGCTGCTCGACTTGCCAGCAATCTTGTACTTCAGGTCAACGAATTCGGTGTCGTGGACGTACTTCAGGGTGGTGGCGAAGATGGCGAATGGCCCGTTGCCCTTGGCCATTCCCTTGAAGATCATGTCTATGGCCTCCCTCTGCTTCGGAGTAGCCTTCTCGCTCGAGTAGAGTTGCATGGTCCCGCTCCCTTCGTGAATCGCCTTCGGCCAGGATGCGACATAAACCACCGGGAGACCGTCAAGGACCGTGTCGCCATAGAAGCCTTTGTTGATCTTGTAGAGAACGAGCGCCCTGCAGAACCCGTCGGTGGGGTGGCCGCTGAAATTGCAAGGGCATCCGAAGGTGCAGTTGCACGTCTCGACGTAGTCAACTTGGATTTCCCACTTCGGGATCTGGACGGTCTTTGTCAGGGGTATCCTAGCTGGCACGTGCGACCATGGAAGCTAAGAGGCAATAATTATGCGTTTTGTTCGGAGAGGAAACCCAGTACATGCTTCCCTCTCGACGCCTGCACAGCCCCGATGAGCATCCCCGCGCTCCAGGACTGGCCGAACTGGCCTAGGGGCTCTCCTGTCTTCCCATGGATCCACTCGTTGAACCCAATCTTCTCGTCCTTCCTGCACAAGGAATCAGCCCTGGCGAGACTCTCGAGCTCCGTGGATGCGTAGTCGATGCCCATCTTGCTCAGGGCAGCCACGTGCAGACCGCCAATGAACGGCCAGACGGCACCGTTGTGGTAGGCGTAGGGGCTGCTCCTGTGCTGTACGGGCAGGGAGGAGTCGAACGCCCTGTCGAAGCTCACCCCCTCGCCTCGGTATGGAGGGTCGAGGCACCTGGTCGGGTATGGTTTCGAAAGGCGCCGTGAACTCATGTTGGCCAGTATGGACAGGGACGTTTCTGTGCTCGCCAGGCCTGAAAGGATGCAGAGCAGGTTGGAGAGAGCGTCGAAGTGAATATCAACCCTGGAGAAGGAGACGTAGTGAAGGTAGTAGCTTTGGGAGAAGTTCAGAGGCTTGGCTCCCCTGAACGCGCCCGACAGCCTCGGCCAATAGGCTGCGATCCTCGCAGGGCTCTCGAATTCCGGCAGGAAGACGTCGTTGAACCTCTTCTTGAGTTCTGACGGGTCAATCCAGTACGGCTTCGCGATGGATAGCCTGGAGGCCGAAAGGAGGAGCGCCATGGAGTGAGCGGCGATCAGGAAAAGCGAGTTGTTGTAGAGGGTCTTCCCCGCCCGCTGGACGGAAGCGTCCATCCAGTCGGCCCCCGGGGGAGAGTCGATCAGCCATGAGTTGTTGGCATCCTGGTACCTGAGCCACTTGAAAGCAGCGACTGCAGCGTCGAGAGGCTCCTCGAGGAGGGCCCGGTCCTCGGTCGCGCGGTAGAGGCTTGCGAGACCAATGATGTACCAGCAGGTCGAGTCAGTGGAGCCGGAGTACCCGTACTCCGGGCCATCGGTGACCAGGTCGTAGAAGTTGGCGATCTGGCCCATGGGCGAGGCGGTCTTTGCGAAGGTGGAGACAGTGGTTTTGGCGCACCTCATCAGTCTTGGGTCTCCTATCAAGTTCGCCCCCAGGAAGCTGATGAACGCGTCCCTCGCCCAGATTTGGTTGTAGTATGCCGCTGATGTCCTCAGCCCTTTCTCCACTGCGTTCTTGTGGAGAACGTCCAGAGCGCGGCCGAACATGTCACCTGCTAGATTGGCCAGACCCTCGGCCCCCTAGGTGCTGGCTTCTACGGCGCGGGTTATGCCCTCGAATATCTCGCCCACCTTCTTTGCTGCGAATCCTCGAAGGACAGTCGAACCGAGACCGGCCATGACGCCGCCGATTTCGGCATCGGCAGACCATCTCATGGTCGTAGGGCTCTCACCTTCAAGATTGAAGACACTGGTGATCTTCATGGTGCTTCCGCTTCCTGACCCCTCCGCCATCAGGGTCGCCTTAGAGGGCGGTTGCATGTCCGTCAGCCTAAGCTTCACGTTGAGCCTACTGCTCACCACGGCCAACCTGAGTTTGAGTTTCGCTTCAAGGCTCGACCCGTCAAGGACATGGACGTCTTCTGCGTCGGGAAGGGTCTTCGCGAGGAAGTTCGGGTCGGTCAGGAGACCGAAGACCGTTTCGCGGCTCGACTTCATTGTGTTGGAGCCCTCCAGGTGGATTTGCATATCTCCCAGTCGACTCCTTCGCAGTATAAGGCTACTTGTAGGCTTCGAAGTCCTTGCCTAGGATCGAGGAGGCGATCTTCAGCTCCATGATCTCGTCGGTCCCCTCGTAGATGCGCGCGACCCGGGCGTCGAGGAAATGCTTGGCCACGGGAGACATTATCGAGTATCCGAAGCCACCGAAGACCTGTACCGCCCTGTCCGCGGACTCGAACGCTCCCTTCGAGGCCATGTACTTCGCAACGGCTGAGAGCCGGTCTGCGTCCCCCCTCAGGGCAAGGTTCTTTGTGTCCTTTTCGTATTCGTCCTTCTTGATCGCGGCCCTGTAGACGAGCCACCTACATGCCTCCAGATTCGATTCGATGAAAGCTATGTGCTTCTGAACCAGCTGGTGCTTCCCGATCTGCTTACCATGCTGTACTCTCGAGGACGCCCTCTCTTTGACTTGGTTGAGACAATCCTCCATCACGCCGATGCACCCCGAGCCGATCCCTATCCTCCCGTTGAGGAGGGCGGAGTAGGCAACCGCGAGCCCTTTTCCTTCCTGCCCCAGCAGGTCCTCGCTGGCGACGAAGACGTCCTCCAGCGATAGCAACGAGGTGTCCGAGGTGAAGAGCCCAATCTTCTCGTCCAACCTCATGTCTACGTAGAATCCCTTCTGCTTGGTGTCGACGATGAAGGCACTGGGACCCCCGCCTCCCTGTTTCGGGTAGGCGAAAATGATTACGTTGGTCGCGATTGACCCGTTTGAGATGAGGTACTTCGAGCCCGTCAGTCGATAGCCCGCTCCGTCTTCGGCGTAGGTTGTCTTCATCGAAGTAGGGTCGCTCCCCGCTTCGGGCTCGGTCAGACCGTAGGCAAGCACGGCCTCCCCCGAGGCAGCCTTCGGAAGATGACGCTGTTTCTGCTCTTCGGACCCCCAGTCCTGGATGGCGAGGCTGCCCAGGCACTGATGGACGTCGGCGAAGGTGATCACTCCCATGCCCGTTTGCCCCATACGCTCAAGGAAGAGCGACTGGACGAGCTGCCTCGCCCCCCTCCCGCCGTACTCCTCGGCGATGGGCACTCCCATCAGGTTGTGCTTCTTGAGGACCAGAGCAGTTTCCGGGTTGTACTTCCGTGCGACATAGGACTCGAACTCCGAGGTGACGAGGTCGTTTGCGGCCGCGTCGGCGTCCTCCAGGATGGCCAGCTCCTTCTCCTTGAGGCCGATGAGCCTGGAGACCTCGTCAACGGATGCCCGAAAGAGAGGTTCCATGCCGGTGCTACAAGCCGAACGAGTCGTCTCTTTAACCATCGCGGATTGCGAAGCAGGCTTTTCTATAGGTGAAGGCCGAGTTGCGACCATGAAGATTGAGAAGGCGGGAGACTTGATCTTCTGGACGTACTTCATGATAGATTGGCAGAAGGTAAAGCAGAGTCCTTCGGACCAGAGGTGTGCAGAGTGCGGGACGATGATGAACAAGTCCGAACAGGCCGTCGATTCGAAGGGACAGGCCTACGACGGATACGTGTGCCATAAGGACAAGCGGCTGATCTGGATTAGAGCGGGCTAGGCGCCCGTGGGGCCCTCCCTGAACCCCTCTCCGTACCTGTGGGGCCTGGACAGGTTCTTGGCCAGCTTCTTCTCGAACACCTCATCTAGGTTTGCCTTCGGGTCAATCAAGCGCGACGCATCGAGGACGTAGAATATGACGTCTATCAGTTCCTCGATTGTCTCCTCCTTGGGCCTGCCCTTCTTCCAGGAGTCTCCCGCTTCACCGAGCTCGATGAATGCGAAGAGAAGCTTGTTCGGGATCTCGTCAGGCGTGTTGCCGAAGCTCTTCTCCTCGACGAGTTTTCGAACAAGGGCCTTCGCCTCTTCTAATGTCGGCATGGCATCACCTCGGTAACACACCCCGGCTCTTGCGTTCATATTCATAAAGGATGTTGCAATTCGCGCACCTGATGTCGAAGTCTGCCCTGTTTCGCTTGCCCTTTATGATATCTCTATATGCTTGTACGGGGTTATTCTTGAAGTCTTTCGTCCCACCACCATACTTATGGTTGATCTGTAGGAGTCGAATGTCACAAATACCACAATTGCTGCAGACTCCACCTAGTATCCCAACTGCCTGGTGGCGTACTTTGTCGTAGTTGCGTCGGCGAGTTCTGAGCCACACTTGGTAGTGTTCGATGTGACCTGGACTTGGGCATGAAGGTTGGCGTCCCAGACGTTGACATGACGGACACTTCCATCCCCTTCTCGCCACAGATGAGCCACGCTTCTGTTTGTAGCCGTGCTAACGCGCTTATCAGGATTCAGATAGAGGTAATAATTGCACCAGGGGACTTACGCGAAACTATTTCCTTCCTCAGGACTGGAGGTTTGAGTGCTTATGCTCTCGGAACTCAACAGCTTCGCGCCTGGGAGCAACTACCTGTTGGTAGTAACGACAGACTCCTGTCAGTGTGCAGGAGCCGCAGTGAGGTCCGACAGGCTTGCAGGTGGTCTGGCCGAACCTCACGAATAGGTCGTTCAGGTCCAACCAGTACTTCTTTGGAACCGTCTTGACAAGCTCGGCTTCTGTGTCTTCGGGCTCTCTTGTGCTGACCAGGCCCAGCCTGTTTGAAATCCTGTGGACGTGAGTGTCGACTGGTATCGCGGGCTCGTTGAAGGCGTAGACCAGAACGCAGTTGGCGGTCTTCCTCCCGACTGAGTGAAGCTTGAGCAGGTCATCCATCCTGTGCGGGACCACCCCTCCGAATTCCTTGATGAGCTGTCTTGAGACCCTGATAATGCTCTTCGTCTTCACGTTGTAGAAACCCGACGGCCGTATGAGTTTCCTGACGGCGCGCGGGTCGGCGTGGGCCAGCTCTTCGGCCGTCCTGTACCTTGAAAACAGGTTTTCAGAAGCCTTGGCAGTGTTTTCATCTCTCGTCCTCTGCGAAAGGATCGTGCCTATCAGTACCCGGAAGGGGTCTCCCTCCTCGACGTCCTTCAGCTCCGCCAGGGCAGTCGCCCGCTTATCCTTTGAGCCGTAGACCATCATCCTAATCTTCCGGAGTGTGGTCGGGATGTTCAGGCTCTGTCTGTGGCCCAAGGCTCCTTCTTGTACCATCTTGCGATTTCTTCACAGGTCGTCCTGCTGTTGAAGACAGGGGAATAGCCGAGTTGCTTCCAGCCAGACTGCGCTTCGATTGCAAGGGACGCCTTGAGCTGTTCAGAGGCGTAACTGCCAAGGAGAGACTTCGAGAACAGGCCCTCTTTGCGCACTTCGGCCTCTGCCCCCACCGCGGTGACTAGCTCCCGGGACAAGGCCTCGGGGGTAGCGTCGAATGACTTCACCAGGTACAGGGAGCCGGATGGAACCTGGCCGGTGGCTGCCTTGTACATCGCCTGAGCAATGTCCTGCGGATGAGAGAAGGACATGGAACTCGACCCCGGGAGCACCACCTTCCCCGACTCGATCATGCGAAGCAGGGGGATAGTGAGGGACTCATCGCGGGAGCCGACGGCCCTTGCCGCACGGATGATGACCACCCTCAGGGACGGGGTCCTCTTCGCAGACTCGCCCAGGATGCGCTCCGCTTCGGCCTTCCCCTTTTGGTATTCAGTGACGGGCTTGACTGGGCTGGATTCTGAAAGCTCCCTCGTACCGAAGCCGCAGACGTCCAATGTGCTTAGGTGGATGAGGGTCTTGACTCCCAGCTCTGTCGCGACTTCCAGGAGGTTCAACAGACCTTCGGTGTTGACCTCCACAAAATCCGTGTCAGAGTCGGGCATCGGGGACGCTATGTTGTAGATCGTGTCCGCGCCCTCCATCGCCTCGTGGAGTGAGTGGTGGTCGAGCAGGTCGGCCTCCATCCCCTGAACTCCGCTCGCGTCCATGATCTTGAGGTGCGAACCCTTCCTGAAGGTCCCCTTCGAGATCTCCCCTTGCTGGAATAGGTACTCAACGATATGACCGCCGACGAAGCCAGTCGCGCCCACGAGTAGGTTCAATCGGATTCACCGCTCCGGGCTTACGCCCATGTGCTTGTGATGATGGTGTTCATTCTTGCCCGGCCTGGCATCGAAATCGCCCCGTACAAGTCTGAGCTGGACGTCTTCCTCAAATTTGTTGAAGTCACCCACCATCGACGAGAGTATCTTCTTTGCGGCAGGTGAGAACTGCGGCGAGAAATTCTGACCTCCGAACCGGCCGTAGGCGACACCGGAGAACCGGACGCGGTTGCCGTCCAGCTCGACATAGCCTCTTATCAGGTTGGCCACCTCGCCCTCGCTGACGTAGTCAATCACGATGTTGTAACTGGGAAGGCTCAACTTCTCCTTAGCCCCGCCGTGCAGCGCTTTAAATCAAGTTTCGCGCGGTTACATCTCGAAGTCGGGAGGCCTGTAGCGGGCCTGCACCATCTCCTTGAGAGAGGTGACGAGGGCGAAGCTGGAATTCACGATGTCAGTCTGGGTGACAATCCCGACGAGCGTGTCCCCATCCATCACTGGAAGCTTCTTCACACCAGCCGTTGCCATCAGCTTGGCTGCGACCTCAAGTCTTTCTCCGGGTTCGACGGTCACGAGCTTCTTCCTCATCGCGGCAAGCGGAGTCTTGGTGGGGTCGGCACCCTTTGAGACGAACTTCGAGACATCGCCCTCGGTTATGATACCGACCGGCTTCTTGCCTTGGACGATCACCAGGGACCCGATCTTCCACTTCGCCATTGCCTTGGCGGCCTCGACCATGTTAGACTCGGAGGATATGGTGCGCACTGAGGAGGTCATGACGTCCCGCACGTAGATCAAGATACTACCGGACCACCAGGACGGGGCACTCGGCGTCGTGGACAAGACCGCTGGAGACGCTCCCCATGATGAGCCGCTTGAAGCCTGACATCCCGCGGTTGCCGACGACTATGAGGTCCACCTTCTCGTTCGTGGAATACTCTACCAGCGCAGAGAGGGTTGAGCGGGCCTCGAGAAGCTCCCCTTTGGCCTTCACGTGCCAGGTCTCGGCAACTTCGAGGCCTTCGCTGAGGACGACGAGCCCATCCTGTTTTGCAAGGTCGGCGGCCTCACCCATTTCTGGAAGGGGCATGGTGGACCCGCTGGCGTAAACAGGGATGGGGACGGTGTAGACGTGGGCGATGATCAGGGACGCCCCGTACTTCTCCGCGAGGGAGCACCCTATGTTGAGTGCCCGGAGGGAGTCACTCGAGCCATCGAAGGCTACCAGTATCCTTTCGATGTGCGGCTCGCGAATGTCCATGGTTCGCTGATTCGGTCGTTCATATTTAACGAGTAAACCCGATTCCCAAGGATGGAAAACGTCTCATCGAAGGCGAAATCCCAGACCTGATTATCAAGGAGGAAAATCGTCTTCCCGTCTTAAATATGCAGACATTCGAATATGGCCTATAGGAACGAAATAGAAAATGCAAGAAATACAAGGCAAATGGGCGGGCAGATTCATCTGGGCCGCCGTCATCCAAGGACTTGCAGCAACCATCATCACCATCATGGTCCTCGACCCCCTCCAGTACGTCACTGGTACAGCTAGCTACTTCTCGCCAGCAAGGGTAATCGCCGGCGGCAGCGGGGGAACCTGGTTCTTCACAGGCTACATCTCCTACATGGTCGTCGGAGTGGTCGCCACTGCGGTCACTGCCATCTTCTACTTCTACATTGAAGGGATCAAGGGCAGAGTCTACAGGGGCTACACTAACCTTCTTGCCTGGGGTCACCTTCTCTTCATGAACATCGGAGTCGCGGGCGCGATGTTCCTGATGATGTATGGGGGCTACATGGCAGGGTGGGGAATGACTGCTGCGACCTCAGGCGGCGGAGGTCTCAACCCTGGGCAGGTCCACGAACAGATACTTGGATGGATGACTCAGCCGATAGGCGCATTCATACTGCTCGCTGCAGTTGGTGCCCTTCTCGGCGGACTGGGATACATAATCAGAAGCAGGACAAAGTAGTCCTGCTTCCTCTTTGTTTTTCCGCGAAAGCTTGACAGATACGTTTCAAGAGGACATTCTGGGTCCCGGAATTCATCCCTCCATTCGTATCGGTTCCCAGGGGTGGCAATCATGAGGGGTCCTTATATCGACCAAAGGAATCTGTCTGTTTTGGCCGAAAGAGTTTGATCGCGACCCCGAGAGGACCTTGGCACGCAAGATTCAGAGTCGCCTTCTACGTCAATGCCTTCGGAGCGCTCGTGTGGACGGTGCTCATGGTCTTGCCGTTCGCCCCTTTCACTTACCTGCCTCCCATAATGGTCGCGGGAGGGCCCGGCCAGTGGCTTGTCGTCGCCTACGTCCTCTTCGTCTCGGTGGGAGCGGGTGGGTTCGCCTGGCTCGCCGGGCTCCTGCGGACAATTGAGATCGAAGAGAGCCGCCGTGTCGAACCGTCTTTGATGTGGCCCGGGTTTGTCCTGATGTATTTTGGAGTAACGGCAAGTTGTGCTCTCCTTGGCTTCGCGGGCGCAATCGGCGGGTACGATTCGACCCTCAGCGGAGGGCCAATCAACCAGGTCCACGACGTCCTCTCGCCATTCCTGAATCCGGTGACATTGACCGTCCTGACTGGGGTATTCGGTGCGTTTCTCGCGCTCCTAGCAATGATTCGTGCTAGGGGCCCTTGAATTGCATGCGGGGCGCCGGGACCCACTAGCAAGGCTCTTCAGGTTAGCCCTGACTCTCTGGTGTGCAGTCTCGCTTGCTACAGTTGCGGGCGTCAGCGCGATAGTGCCCAAGTCCGAAGGAAACCAATACTCTGGTGCCTCCTGGGGGGTGGGGGTCGTCGTACCGGACGGGGCGGGTCTCTCCGGTGGTGCGGCGGTGTCCTGGGCGAGCACGAGGAACCTGACAGCGGTCGTGCAAATCCCCAGCCTCGTCAACGTTACAGCTGTGACCTATGCGATTGTCTCCCTTATGACACAGGACGGCTTCGTCCTCCAGGCTGCGGTCGGAGTGTACCCTGGCAACTCCACTTGGCTTGCCTACTCGATGTTCATCGCCGAGGTCAAAGCGAATCCCCAGACCTATCACTGGGTCCTCAACTCGAGCCTCCCGCGGATGTACCCTGGCGACAAGGTGGCAATCTCAATCTTCCTTTCGCAGACTGAGGGATGGAGCTTCATGGTCAGGAACCTCGACCGGGGGTCCATGGTCCAGCAAGATTTCGGCGCCGGAGCGGTCCAGGCTGTCAGGAGCGGGGACCAGGAGGTCTTCGCCCTGGAATCCTATGCCAGGGACGCAGCCACCTTCGAGAAGATGGGGAACCTTACACTTGTTTCCGTTATGCTCGACGGAAGGGACCTTGTAGGAGGTTGGTACTCCTACGGCGACTGGGACGCAAGACACAACCCCCTGGTGGTGGTGGGAGGCGCGACGCCCCCCCAGTTTATTGCCTTCACCAAGGGTCAGAACGCACTTGGATCCTGGACCTACAGGGGGGGATGGAGCGGGGTCAGCCAGGAGTATCCGTTCGGCGCCTGGACCCTTTTGGTGGTCACGACCGTTGCGGCGGTAGCGATCGGAGCGGTGGCGGCCTGGCGATTTCTCAGAAATGAGAGGCCAGAAGCCGAGCCCCGGGACGGCGAGCCTTCCACCGAGAATCCTGAATAGACTCAAATAAGGTAAATGTGGCTTTCATCGCGTTTGGAAATCACAGACCCTGCTAGGACCCAGTCGCTGGTGCAGGGGCTCGCCGACGAGTACTCCAGGAAGATACTTCTTTCTGCCATCCCGGCGGCCAAGTCGGTCGAGGACATGAGCAGGGAGAATGACATCCCACTCAGCACTTGCTACAGGAGGGTCCACGAGTTGCTGGACGCGCAGATCCTCGTGGTCGAGAAGATAATCGTGACCCCCGACGGGAAAAAGTACGAGCTCCTCAGAAGCGCGTTCAGGGCTGTGAGCATCAGCTTCGAAGGGGGCGTAATGAAGGTGGATGCCACCGTCAACGAAGACGTCGCCGAGAAGCTCAGGCGGCTATGGCTGAGCATGAGGGTGGCGAAATGATTGTTCACGATGAATCTCGGCTTCCAAGCTTTAAAGACCAGAAGAGGGGGTGAACGATGAGAATTGGACTTAGTCTACCTTAGCGCTGCGCAGGGGCTCATACTTGTACTTGGTGGCGTCGTCGTCTTCTACGCCCTTCGGTCCTACTCTAGGACCAAGAGTCGTGCAATGCTTCTGTTGGGACTTGGCTTCGGCTTTGTGACTGCGGGCGCGGCGATTGCAGGTGTGCTCTTCAACGTGGCCGGCGAGGACCTTACCACGGTGGAATCGCTTCAGGCTGCGAGCCAAGCGATAGGTTTCTTCATCATAGTGTTTTCGCTGACACAGACCAAGGACTAGGGTCGGATTGGTCCCCGATCCCCAGTCGGGTTGCGGGCATGAAGGGCGGTTGCCTTGATTGACGAGCCTGAGGGAAGCGCTGATTCCTCGAGAGCGGCGGTCAGGCGCTTTCTCGAGCCGAGGAGCATCGCGGTAATCGGGGCGTCGAGGGAACGGGACTCGATTGGCGGCGCCCTCTTTAGGAACTTGGTCGAGGCGGACTTCAACGGTACAGTCTATCCAGTCAATCGCGATTCCAAGGTAGTCCAGACTGTGAAGGCGTATCCGTCGGTCTCGGAGTGTCCTGACCCCGTAGACCTCGCGTTCATCGTCGTGCCCGCCAGGTTCGTAGTCCAGACTGCGAGGGAGTGTGCCAAGAAGGGAGTCCAGGCGCTGGTGGTGATCTCCGCCGGGTTCGCGGAGATAGGCCCCGAGGGCGCGAAGCTCCAGGACGAGCTGGTCGGGGTCTGCAGGGAATCAGGAATGCGCCTCATAGGGCCTAACTGTATGGGGATCATCAACACCGACCCGGCCGTCCGCCTGAACGGCCAGTTCGCTGCTCCTGTCTCAAGTCTCGGCAGGATTGGATTCCTGTCGCAGTCAGGGGCTCTCGGCTACGTGATAATCGACCAAGCGAACAAGCTCGGACTAGGAATGTCCAGTTTCATCTCCGTGGGGAATAAGGCGGACATTTCAGGGAACGACCTGATACAATACTGGGAGGAAGACAAGAACACGGACCTCATCTTGCTGCATCTGGAGTCCTTCGGGAACCCGAGGAAGTTCGCCAGGCTGGCTCGAAGAATCTCGAGGATGAAGCCAATAGTCGCGGTCAAGGCGGGAAGGTCAGCGGCGGGGTTCAGGGCGACGCAATCCCATACAGGCGCTTTGGTGGCTGCGTCGGAGACCGCGGTGGAGGCCCTGTTCAGCCAGGCGGGGGTCATTAGAACAGATTCATTGGAGGAGATGTTCGACGTAGCTGCTTTCCTTTCCACTCAACCGGTGCCGAAAGGCAACAGGGTCGCCATTGTGACAAACTCCGGTGGACCGGGGATCCTCGCGGCGGACGCCTGTGAGAGCCTCGGAGTCCACGTGCCTGAGCTCTCCGAAAGGACGAGAGGGAGGCTTGCGAAGTTCCTGCTTCCCATAGCCGGGACCAAGAACCCTGTTGACATGACATCGGTGGCGGACGCCGAAGACTACGGGAAGGCGATACGGGTGGTCGCAGAGGACCCGAGCGTGGACTCGCTGATTGTCATCTTCATCCCCCCAATCGCTGTCAGGACAGAGGACGTGGCGGCGGCCATCCTCGGGGCAGCAAAGGACCTGAAGGGGCGCATTCCGATCATCACGAACTTCATGGCCACCAAAGGAGTGTCAGGGCAGCTTTCCGGAGGGAACATCAGGATTCCATCCTATCCGTTTCCTGAACTTGCGGCCCAGGCACTTTCCCAGGCAGTGCGCTATTCGAAATGGCTGGCTGCGCCCACAGGGAAGGTCAAGGACTTCCCGAAGGTCTTGAGGGGGGAGGCAAAGGGGGTTGTTCTGAAGGCCCTTGGCCTGGGCCAAAGCTGGCTCGATGCCAGATCCGTTGACGAGCTCCTGCGGTCCTACGGCATCTCCCTGGTCAACACGGCCAGGGCGACAAGCTCCGAGGAGGCGGGGAGGCTCGCACTCGGATTCTCCGGGAGGGTGGTTCTCAAGGCTAACGCTCCTGCGCTAGTCCACAAGATCGAGCTTGGGGCAGTGAAGCTCGGCCTGGATCCGGGGGACGTTGAATCTCAGGCCCGCCAGATGGGCTCTAAGCTCAGGAGGAAAGGAATTGGGGATGTTTCGTTCATCGTGCAGGAGATGGTCACCGACGCGGTCGAGATGTTCGTGGGCGTGACAAATGACTCCGACTTCGGCCCGGTGGTGGCCTGCGGCGCTGGAGGCACCTTCGTCGAACTGATCAGAGATGTGGCCGTGAGGCTTACTCCCCTGACCGATACCGACGCGGGGTCGATGGTGCGGTCCCTGAGGACCTTTCCCATGCTCGACGGGTACAGGGGCGAGCCGAAGCGGGACGTCGGCGCCCTAGAGGACCTACTGCTCCGGGTAAATCAGCTGGTGGAAGAGATACCCGAAATCGCGGAGCTGGACCTCAACCCTGTGATGGTGCTTGGAGACGGAAAGGGGGTGATGGTTGTGGATGCTCGTGTCCGAGTCGCTCCGGCTTCGGGTGCCCCAGCCTTGGGTGCGGCCAAGCGATAGACCCGAAGAATCGGTTCTGGCGGCCCAAACCGAATGCTTTCGGGAGAAGTCATTTATCAGGGCAAGAACGCGTCGAAAACGCATGACCGAATCACAGGGAATCGCCGAGTCAAAGATTGACGTCCACTGGAAGGAAGAGCCGCTTGTCGACCCGCCGAAGAGTTTCGTAGCCCAAGCCAACATGGCCGACGGTGACATCTACAAAAGGTTCAGCGAGAAGAACTTCCCAGAGTGCTACAAAGAGTACGCTGAGATGCTGACCTGGGACGAGCCCTGGAAGACCACCCTCGACGCGAGCAATCCCCCCTTCTGGAAGTGGTTCGTGGGTGGGAAGCTGAACGTTGCCTACAACTGCGTCGACAGGCACCTTGAAAAGTATGGAAACAAGGCAGCGATCGTCTGGGTTCCCGAGCCTGAAGACGAGCAGATCCAGACCATCACCTACCAGGAGCTGTACGTCAGGGTCAACGAGTTCGCGCTGGTCCTTCAGTCGCTGGGTCTGAAGACGGGAGACAGGGTCACCTTCCACCTGCCGATGACCCCTGAGCTCCCCATTTCCATGCTGGCCTGCGCAAGGCTCGGGATAATCCACAATGAGGTGTTCGGAGGGTTCAGCGCTAAGGCTTGCGCCGAAAGGGTTGTGGGTTCTGGGAGCCATATCCTGGTAACATGCGACGCGTACTATCGAAACGGACAGCTGCTCGACAAGAAGAAAGACGCCGACCAGACAGTGGAGGAGGTCAAGAAGCTGGGAGGGACTCTGGACAAGGTCCTGGTCTGGAGGCGCCACAGAGGGAAGTACGTCTCGGATGCTCCCATGGTGGAGGGACGCGACCATTTCGTGGACGACCTGCTGAAGGAGCAGAGGGGCAAGACGGTCAAGCCGGTGTCGATGGACGCCGAAGCACCTCTCTTCCTGATGTACACGAGCGGTTCCACGGGCCGCCCGAAGGGTGCGCAGCACAGGACTGGAGGATACCTGGCATACGTGGCAGGGACTGCGAAATACGTCCAGGACATCCATCCTCAGGACGTCTACTGGTGCTTCGCCGACATCGGCTGGATTACCGGCCATTCGTACATTGTCTACGGTCCGCTGGCGGTCGCGGCGACCAGTGTGATGTACGAAGGCGTCCCGATGTTCCCCGACGTCGGAAGGATCTGGCGCATCGCCGAGCGGCTCGGAGTCAACATCTTCCACACCGCCCCGACCACCATCAGGATGATGAGGAAGGCAGGCCCGGAGGAACCGCGCAAGCACAGCTATCACTTCAAGTGCATGACGACTGTAGGGGAGCCGATCGAACCCGAGACTTGGCACTGGTTCTACGACGAAGTGGGCAAAGGGGAGGCTGCTATTACGGACACCTGGTGGCAGACGGAGACGGGTGGTTTTCTATGCAGCACGGTCCCCGCGGTCATTCCGATGAAACCTGGGAGCGCAGGCCCGGGGATGCCCGGCATCTACCCCGTGATACTGGACGACGAAGGAAGAGAGGTGAAGGCAGGGGCTGGGGCAGGGAACATCTGCATCAGGAACCCGTGGCCGGGGATCATGCAGACCATCTGGGGAGACCCTGACAGGTTCGTCAAGGTATACTACGAGAGATACTGCAGGGACAAGGAGAGCAAGGACTGGAGAGACTGGCCATACTTCTCAGGGGACGGCGCGATGGAGAGCGCTGATGGGTACTACAGGATCCTGGGGAGAATCGACGACGTGATCAAGGTCGCGGGGCACAGGCTCGGCACCAAGGAGCTTGAGAACGCGGCGCTTACTACCGAAGAGGTGGGGGAGGCCGCAGCCGTCGCCGTGGAGGACGAGCTAAGGGGACACGTCCCGGTGATCTACGTGTCCCTGAAGCCTGGCTACGAGCCCAGTAAGGAGCTGGCATCGAAGATTAGGGACAACGTGTCGAAGGAGCTAGGGCCTATCGCGAGGCCGAAGAGCGTCTACATCGTCCCGGACCTGCCGAAGACGAGGTCGGGAAAGATAATGCGAAGGATCCTTGTTTCGATATCCGAGAACCGAGATTATGGGGACGTCACGACACTGGCGAACGCGGAAGTCGTCGAGCGCATAAGAGACCTGGTCCAGGGAAAGGAAAAGTGAGGATCTGCAGCGGGGTGGGCTAGGCCCTGGCACGGACGGGGAACGTGGGCAGGACAGTCTTGCCGTATACCTCGTTCAGGACCAATGCCACTGAGGCATACATCGCGCTCAGGCCACACACCACACCCTCGTAGCCTGCGTAGGTTAGGAGGCTCGAGTTGCCCCAGGCGAACCCGCCCGCGAGCATGAAGAATAGGATGAAGAGGGAACCGAACACGAACATCAGGGAGCCGTTTATCCTCAGGGTCCCGAAGAACATGAAGAGCGTAAAGAGACCCCAGATGAAGAGGTAGGAAGACAGGGAGGCCGCACTGGCAGCTGCCCCCAGGCCCAGTTTTGGAAGTATCTGGATCATTGCGAAGGACTCCCAGAAGAAGCCGTAGGAAAGGAAGGCCGTCATGCCGAATGTGTTGCCCTTTCTGAACTCGAAGGCACCTGCGATGATTTGCGCCGCGCCCCCGTAGAATAGCCCCATGGTGAGGATCACAGAGTCCAGAGGATAGACGCCGGCGTTGGCTAGGTTCAACAGCACAGTCGTGGTGCCGAAGGCCATCAGGCCGAGGGGCGCAGGGTTGGCAAGGATCGGGTTGGAAGAAGCGGGCCCTGCAACAGCCATGAGGCTGAGGCCCTGGGGCATCATAATAAGCTCCGTCCCGAACTGGTTTGGTTGGACGCTTCGAAGCCCTTAAAGGAAGAGCCAGGGGGACGGCATCCTAAATGGGAGCGCCGAGGAAGGGGCTTTCAACGGCAGGGACCGCGATAATCGTTCTCATGCTCGGCGTGGGGGTAGTGTCGACGGTCTACATCTCGTCGGCCCAATCGGGCTCCGACCAGCTCAGCTCCCAGAGCCAGCAGATCGCCTCTCTGAAGCTACAGCTCCAGCAGCTCGTCGCTGAGGTCAACAGCGGGAGCTCGTCTGGGAACACGCGCCTGACCCTCCCCATAATGAATCAGACACCGACGATTCGATCAATTAGAGAGACGTGGTACCTCACTCCTGCGGCTCACCAGGACAGGTTTGACCCATCCTTCGTGATCGTGAACCAAGGAGACAACGTCCGCATCACGCTGATTGATAACGACACGGTCGCCCACGACTTCGTAGTGGGACCCCCCTACAACATCGTCGTGAACGCTACCGTCCCAGGTTTGGTCAACGATCTGACAGGGCAGACCTTCACCACGGCGGCGAAGAATAACAGCCCGGGTGTTTCGGTGACTGGAAAACCCGGGAGCGTTCAGGCCGGCTATTCTTTCGTCGCGAAATACTCCGGAATCTACGAGTTCGTCTGCACTTACCATGCGGAGGTTGGGATGATCGGCTACCTCGTCGTGCTCCCCAATGCGGCCTACAACAGCACCGCGACCGGGGGAGGGACAGGGCCAGGGACGTCCCCGAAGACGTCTATGGTCACTATGGTCTCCGGAGCAGGGACCGACACGTCGATCACGGGCTACAGCCCCGACGGCATCACCGTGGTCATTGGCGTGAACAACACAGTACAATGGACCAACGGCGACAGTTCTCCCCACACGGTCACGGCGAATGACGGGAGCTTCTATTCAGGGAACATGGCTCCGGGCGGGACATTCAGCTATACCTTCGCAAGGGCTGGAGTGTACCAGTATCACTGCACCTACCATCCATGGATGATAGGGACCGTGACGGTGAAGGCCTCGGGCTAGCGCAGCATCTCAGCCTGAATAAGCTCTGACAGTTTCTGGAAGTACAGACGAGTGGCGGTCGGCATGTCATCGAGGTTCCGGTCTATCGCCTCGAGCACATACTTCACCGCCCGCTTGGATGTCTTGAACTCAAACTTCATCGGGAGGATCGGGTCCTGGACCACGTCGATCGAGTCCACGAGGTGCCTCGGGGCCTCAGACCTGGCGTCGTCCGCCACCTTGTTGTACCACCCGGCGAGAACGTTCGGGTCAAGCCCAAGCTTCAGGTTCTCGATCTCTTGCAGCAACCTGTTTAGGACCAGCATCTCTTCGTTGGCCAATTGAGTGTCTGAGAACAAGTTGCGCGACAGGCGTTTAAAGAAAAGGTGTCAAGAGATGTTGAGTCTCAGCATAGGTGGTCAACTGCAGCGCATCTGAAAGATCTCGGTCTTCTCGTACTCGGCTTCCCAGAGGTGAGTGCTGTTCCTCCCCCGCCTGACGGTCAGGAGTGTATACCCCTCAGGCCCATCCTTGAAGGCCCTCGTCAGGATGGCGGTGGCCGGTTCGGAGTCCTCGTCGAAGTTGAGGACGATATGCTGCCTGTACTTCTCTACCTCCTTCATGTGGTCGGTTAGGCAGAGGGTCCTGCCCTGGACCCGGGAGGAGGTGATGAGCTTGACCTCGTTGCCGCAGGCTTCGCACTTCACCTTCTTCATCCCGTCGGTCATGCAGACTCGCCCGACACCTATGACCAGGGGGAAGGTGCCCGTCTCCGTCTCGACGGCCCCGCAGATCGCGCACTTGGCAGGAGATTTCGAAGATGTGTGCTGCATTTGGTCGAACGCAAAGCGGGCGCCAATCAATTTAAGGTTGCCTCGCCCAGTCGGGCTTGGGATGAGACTGGAGTCTCTTGAGGCGTTTCCGATTGTGGTCAAGGTAGACGAGAAACTCCGCGCCGGGACGTTCACCTACTCCCAGTACCAGACTGTTGTCGTGAAAGCCGTCTGCGACGGCGTCGGAGGCTGGGGGGAGGCGATGACTAGGTTCGAGCCGGAGGCGACTGCCCTGTTGGTGAGGTACTTCGGCAGGCAGATTATGGGGAGCGAGTTCGCCACGCCGGGGGTGGCCTGGGGGAAGCTGTGGAAGGAACTCAGGGTCAGGGGCCACACGAGGGGGATCGACGTCGAGGCACTGAGCGGGGTCGAGATGGCCTTGTTTGACTGCTATGGAAAACTGAAGCGAAGCCCGATCTCGAAACTGCTTTTCAAAGATTCGCGGTCCAGTGTCGAAGTCTACGCAGGTTCGATTTTCCAATCGAGAGGTCCGCTTGAAGGCCAGATCTCCCGCGCCAAAAATGCGGGGATGAAGGGGGCGAAGGTGAAAGTGGGGTTCGGTGTCAAGAAAGACGAAGGATTGATGAGGCTAGCGAGGAGGGCTTGGCCGGATGGGATGCTCGTCGCC
The DNA here is from genome assembly GCA_027887005.1 of Nitrososphaerota archaeon. NCBI lineage: Archaea > Thermoproteati > Nitrososphaerota > Nitrososphaerota archaeon. The sequence continues at coordinate 46,983 of JAPCJI010000003.1, read as the reverse complement.
GACGCCAACGGGGCCTACGACGCGAAATCAGCGCTGAAGGCCTGCGAGCTCCTGAAGCGGCTTGGTCTGGAATGGTTCGAGGAGCCTGTGCCGTCGGACGACTGGGAAGGTTACCGACTGCTGAGGGGGAATGGAGTCCCAATCGGGGCGGGAGAGGCTTGGTTCGGCGGAGACCTGCAGTACGCGGTTGAGAATGAACTCATTGACATCCTAGAGCCGAGCGTAAGCAGGTGCGGAGGAATCGGAGTCCTGGCAGATGCGGCGAAGCTGGCACGGCGTGAGGGCCTTGGTTTCTCCCCAATGACCGGGGCGAACTCGGCGATCTCGTTGGCTGCTTCCCTTCAGGTTGCCTGTGCGTTTCCGACTGTTGGGGTTGAGACGAGCCCGTTCCCCAACCCTCTGCTCCATGACCTGGCCCACGGTTTCCACCCAGCGAAGAACGGAGCCATGAGGGTCCCGACCGGGCCGGGCCTAGGGATTGAAGTGGACGAGAGTTTCGTGAGAAAGGCTGCGGCCGTCTGAAGCGCGAATGCGCTGGACGTTTCAAACGGCTGCTGGAAGCGAGTTCGTCCCGACGAGAGCCAGGTTCCTATCTCACCTTGAGTACCGGATCCTGCTCCGGCCTCCGCGGAAACGCCAGCTCTGATTGTTTTCGCGTCGTCTGTTCTGGTGGCGATGCTTCCGTGCAGGTTCTACGGCGACCATGTCGAACAGTATCCGTCGGTAGTTCATCATGAAGGACCTGGCAAAGAACTGGCCCGGGACAACGATGTCGCGCAGGTCGTTCTCGTTCCTCTCGTTGGAGTCGTACATCTCGAACGAGAGACAGTCTTCGAGATATGGCTTGAGCTTGAAGATGGGTGGGTCCACCACCACTTCCTTGGGTATCGGCTCCAGATTGGACGTGCGGAGGAGGTCGTTGAGCGAGTCTCGTGCCGCTTCATAGTTCTTCCACGCCTCTTCCACGAACCCCGGGAAGAATCCGATTGCAACGAGCTTTGAAATGAAAGAGCCCCCAGCGTCCTCTGTGTACTTCTTGAGAAGGTGAGCTTTGATGTTGAGTTCGTTGGTCTTGTCGAAGGCATACAAGAATTGGCGAGCTAGACCTTCTGCCTCCGACTTGTAGGCGTGGTTGAGCGAGTCGCCGAAGGCCCCGCAGGCTAGGAAGAATCGGGCCATGTCATAGTCGTCTGAGATCAGCGCGCTTGAAATCATATGCGCGAAGTCGGGCTCGTAGGGGATTTCGCTCATCAATACCCCCTTCCAGGTGGCCTTGCGGGTGCGGCGGTCGATGGCCCCAATCTCGACCAGCCAGTCTTCGGCGAAGGCAACCTCCCGATGGTCGACTCGGGACATGAAGTCCAGCTCTGATAACTTAAGACCGTACTTTGACATGAGCAGTACAAGGTCAAACGGCGTTTCAGTCTCCAGGGCCTTCCGCACCGGTATGGGGGTTATTTTCCGCGCGATCGGGGTGTCCGTCAGGATGACGGCCCGACCCGGTTTGAAACGACCGATCCTCCCCATCATCTGAAGGAGGGAGTTGTTGTCAAGCTTCTGGTAGCGGAGGGTCTTCTGACCCAGCCTTTCCTTGCTGTCGATTACATCGTTGAAGATGAGGACGTTATCGACATAGATGTTGACGGAGGAGGCTATCACATTGGTCGCGAAGATCCTCAGGTTCTTGTCGAGTTCGGCCCGCTCCTGGATCTTGTTGATCTCTGAGCCCGCCAGGCCTCCGTGGATGAAGACCCCGCCGTAGTTACCGGCATACTTCTCGACCAGGCGCCTCGTGGGGAGGAAGACCAGCCATGACTCATCCCGAGGCTGAGTGTAGAGATAGGAAGATAGGGCGGCGAACATCTCATCGAGGTCGCGTACCAGCTCCATCTCAAGCTTGACCGGAAACCTACGGCCGGTCATCGAGTAGAGTTTGGAGATTCCGAGGAACGACATGAACTCCTTTGGGTCGATTGTGGCGCTCATTATCCGGAAGAGGTTCCCTGCTGCGGCCTCCTCCTTCTTCGCGAGGGACATGCAGAGTTCGAGTTGGGAGGACATTTGGTGGCTTTCGTCGAAGTAGATTGAAGAGTTTGAAATCGAATTCTCAGCGAGCATTCTGAGGAGGACTCCGTCGGTGACGATCTTTATCCTCCCGCCGATGTTGATTTTCGTGTCCTTGGTGATGACCGCGAATTCGCGTTCGAGTTCGGGATGGAGCGCCTTGAGCGAATAGTACAGGGCGTTGCAGGTTGCCCTGGACGGCTCTCGAATGACGATCTGCCTGTTCCCCTTAGACAAGGAGAATTCGTGGACTGGAGTCACGGTGCTCTTACCGGTCCCTACGTCCCCGATTATCACGAAGTGGTCGGAGAAATCTATCGAATCGAGGATCGAGTAGATTGGGAGCGTGGATTCCTTGCCTGCAGGAGTTGAAGGTGACTCGGCCTCTATCCCGGTCACTGGAGCGACGGGAAGCCGGAAGTCGTAGTCGATGTCGAAACCATTGTTAGCCATTTGAAATCTGAAGCCCTGGAAACATCGACCCCCTTGGCCCAGAAATAAACCAGTCTCCCGCATTCGTCCAAGAATCTAACCGCACCACTCTCCGACATTCATGTGGCTGTGGAGGCCCCTCTCAGTTCCACGCCTCGCCTGATGAAGGCCACGGCGAACGTTGCGATCCAGATAAGGAGCCTCACAGGGGAACCATAGATGGTGAAGTCCCAGAATACTGGAAATACCGACACGAAGAACATGGCCGAGCTGACCAGCAAGGAGTTCCGCATCAAGCGAAAACTCCTGAGGAATCTTTGCGATAGTCGTCCAGTTCCCTCCCTAGAGAGTTCGTGATAGAAGTAGGCGAGAATGAGGTTCATCAGACCAATGTCGAGAGCGTAGGCTGCAGTCGAAATTGGTGCTCCGAGTTGGCCGGGAGGCGGTGCGAACGATACTAGGTTGAAGAGGTAAGGCTCGATTGAAACTAGGAAAAGGAGCACCATATTTGCTGCGACGAGCGTCCCGGTTTCGACGGGAAGGACTGACATGGCGTTGGTGTACCTGAACCAAACGAACGCCAGTATGAGGAAGCTGAACCCGAAGAGGGTCAGGGAGCCGACAAGCGAGGAAAGATTGCTGGGCTTGGATGAGATCAGGGCGATTGCTCCAATCGAGAGCGCTAGCCCGAATATGAGGTCGGACAGTGTCTGGATTCTTGGACGTGGGATGACTTTGGCATCCTGAGACGAAGCCGGGCTGCTCTCAGCCAAACTAGAGCAACCCGACGAGTTCGTCCACGTTGGAGATCGTCGCGATGGGAGTGAGACCACCAGCCTGGGTGTCGACCCCTGAGGTCACGAGTATGAAATCGATGCCGGCACGCTTCGCTCCGATGAGATCGGTGTCGACCTGGTCTCCTATCATGACTGCCTTCTCAGGGTCGCATTCCGCGCGTTCCAGCGCCACTCTGAACATCAGAGGCGAGGGCTTTCCGATGACGATCGCCCTTTTCTCGGTCGCGAACTCTATTGCCTTGACAATTGGGCCGGTGGCGATTGCTGGTCCGGTCTTGTACATGTACCGCCTGGAAATGTGGGTGGCCACTATCGGAGCCCCGGTCCGGACGAGTCTGGCGGCATGGTCGAGCTTGTCGTAGGTGAGCGCCCGGTCCAGTCCAACGACGACGAAATCCGCCTTTTCCCCTTGCGTCCGTCTGTGACCGAACTTCCTCATTTCTTCTTCAAGACCAGCTTCACCTACCAGAAAATAGGACACCCGGCCGTGCTTCCGGTGTAGGTAATCGGCGGTCAGTAGGCCGCTTGTGAGCACCTCCTCCTTTCTGATGGGGATGCCGAAACTGCGGAGCCGTGAATATACAGTCTCCACTGAGTCCGTCGAGTTGTTGGTGAGGACGAAGAGCTTCTTTCCGCGCTTCCGCAGGGCTTCAACCGCCTTTGTGCCCCCAATCTTGACCCTGCTCTCCTTCCCTTTGTAGAACACCCCGTCAAGGTCGAAGAGGAATAGGTCCTTGGCCCTCAGAAGAGACTCTGGCTTCATACTTCCAAGACTACCTCCCCTTTCTCTCCATCCACATCGACTGCTGCTCCGGTCTTGACTGCGGAGTAGAGTTCGCGGGGGAAATCCGAGAGCACGGGAATAGACTTGCCGTAGATGATTCTCGACATGACCGAGCCTATAACGGCGGTCAGGTCGGGCCCTTCGGTCACGATCGCTGCAGGCCCGTTCCCCAGCCTGACCGTCTCCAGAAACCAAGAAGACCCAGTCGTCGAGCCCTTTCCGTAGGGGTAGAAGAGAACCTTGCCAGCGACCTTGGAGCCCTTCATCTCGCTGTGGTGGTCTGTGACAATCCCTGTCGCTGGTTCGACGCCGTGGGCGAACGTGAACGCCCTTCGCGAAGTAAGAGCCACTCCTTTGGCGCTCCCGCCGACGAGGCACCGGCCTTTGAAGACCCTTCGGGTCAACGCGTCACCTCCGACAGGATATCGCTCAGAGAGGCATACCTCATCTTAACTTCCCCCTCGGCGGAGATTATTTCCGCAAGCTTGGCCGAGTTCGTAAGGACGATGTTGAAACCCATCCCCTTCAGCGGGGAAATCTCCGCGTCTGTGCTCTGAGAGAGCCGGGCGCCAGATGCCTCGATGTCGGCCCTGATGCCCGTGCGCGTTGCCATGTCGTATGATTGGGACGAGGTGTAGGCGTACATTTTCGAGCCCGTCTTGAGCCTGCGCCCTTTCAGGGCCTTCGCGAGCTGGCCAAGTTCGGTTATCGACAGGTGGGGCACCCCGAGGGCAACCAGGTCGGGAGTCTCCGAGGTCTGGTTCAGCTCTTCCTCCACGGCCTTGAGGTCTGACCTTGTAATATCGATCTTCTCGACGTGTTCACCTCCAGCGGCGGCATTGAGGGACGGGGACCCAGGGGTGATACCCGGGAAGTGGATCATGGTGACTGGGCCCGCAGCCGCTGCCCCGGCGCCCAGGTGCTTGAGGTCGTCGGAGGTGACGTTCCCAGGAAGGCCCCCGAGGGCGGGGAGGCGCGACGCCGCCTTCCTCCCGATGAAGAACCCTATGGAACGGTAGTCAAGGTCACTCGGCCTGTCAATCGATAGGTTGAATGCAAGATTGGCCACCCTGTTCTCATCCTTCAACATGCCGAACTCCGGAGTAAGCCCGAGAATGGCGCAGGCGATGTCCAGCCCTGCCGTGATCTTGTTGGACCGGCAGCCGATTATCGAGTTGGCGAAGACAACCGAACTCGATTCAGCCCAGGCAACGGCCTCACCCCGCTTGGGGAAGTTGCAGACTTGGTACTGAACGCAGGTCCAACACTGGATTCCACCGAGCTTCGCGTATGCCTGGCAGAGCCTCAGTTGCTTGCGCGCGAACTCTTCGGGGATCCCGAAGCTCGCCCAGTTCTCGAGGTCGATGCTCGCCGGGTCCACGGTCGTCGGGACTCCGAACTTTCCCCCTGCGTTCGCGAAGCGCTCAAGGACCTCGATGCCCGCTTCGTGAAGGCTGCTGTAATGGGCGAGCACGTGCGCAGACTTGATGGGAACCAGCGAATCGGCCCCAACTGCATCGCCGACCTTGGTCGCAATCTCCATCGCAAGTTGTTTAGCCTCTCCCGCTTCACCGCGGAACAGCTTCTCCTGGGCCGAATCCAGATGCAATTCTGTGCCCACCGCCCGGGAATCGTTCTTAAAGCAGTTCTCCGCTCGCGCTCCGTTGAAGTTTTCCTATTTCCTCCCCACGAAGCTCGTCTTCGGGTTCGGCGCCATAGACGGACTCCGCCAGGAGGCGGAGAATCTCGGGGGGACGAAGGCGCTAGTCGTCACCGACAAGGTGATGGTCAAGACCGGGATCGCCCAGAAAGTGGTCGACCGGCTCGGGGGGGTGTCGGTCGAGGTGTTCGATGAAGTCGAGGCTGAACCCAGGATAGAGGTAGCCCAGGCGGTCGCCGACCGGGTGAGGAAAGGGAGCCACACCATGGTCGTCGGCGTGGGCGGGGGGAGCTCGATGGACATGGCGAAGGTCGCCGCGGGGTTCGCCACCAACGACGGGCCCGCGTTGAATTTCGTGGGGACCAACAAGTTCACGAACAAGCCCCTCCCTTCGATAATGCTCCCGACCACGGCAGGGACGGGGGCTGAACTCACGGTGACGTCGATGGTCACTGTCGAAGGGCACAAGCAGTGGATCAACAGCCCCCTGCTCCTTCCTTCGGTCGCGCTAGTGGACCCGGAGTTGACGATGAGCATGCCACAGAGCGTTACCGCGGCCACCGGCATGGACGCGCTCTGTCACAACACTGAGGCCTACCTCTCCTCCCTCGCGAGTCCGATAACGGACTCGGCAGCCCTCGAGGGGATAAGGTTGATCGTCCCCAACCTCGTCAGGGCCTACGACGACGGGGCCGACAGGAGGGCGAGAGAGGCGATGAGCCTGGGAGCGCTCATGGGAGGAATCGCACTCCAGGCCAAGATGGTCTTCGGCCACTCCATAGGCTACACAATCGCCACCCGCTATAGGCTCCCCCACGGGGTTTCATGCGGGCTCCCCCTCCCCTACATCATAGCCAACTACTCTATCGCCTGCGCTCCGAAGATGAAGGCCCTGGGGGATGCGTTCGGGTTGAGTGGCCAGGGTTCGGACCCGGTACAGAATGGCGGGGAGGCGGCCAACAAGGCCTTGGAGATCGCTCAGCACCTGAAGATTCCAGTCACCCTGAAGGAACTCGGGATCAAGGAAGAGGAATTACAGCCCCTTGCAAGCGAGTGTGTCAGCATGTACCCCCGTCCCAACAGCCCGCTCGTCTTCGATGAGAAGAGCATGACGCACTTCTATAGGATGATGTGGGACGGGACGCTGACGGCCTAGACGGGCAATTCTTATAGAGGCAGTGGCCGTCTTCATACCGCATCAATCGTGAAGATGTTCATCGATGGCGAATGGACTGACGCTGCCAGCGGCGAGACTTTTCCGGTCTTCAATCCTGCGACCGGCGAGAAGATAGATTCGGTGCCGAAGGGTGGAAGAGAAGACATACGCAGAGCTGTGGACTCGGCGAAGGAATCCTACGAGAAGTGGTCTGAGCGCCCCGCCATCGAGCGGTCGAGGGTCCTGCTGAAGTTGGCAGATACGGTCAGGGCGAACGTCGAAGAGCTGGCCACCACCCTCACCATGGAGCAGGGAAAGCCCCTGGGGGAGTCGAGGAGCGAAGTCAACTCCTTTGCGAACACCTGTGAGTATTACGCTGGATTGATCGGAAGGCAAAGGGGAGCTCAGACTCCCTTCTCCACCGGGGAGGGTTTCTTCATCGTGACCAAGAGACCGCTAGGCGTCGTGGGCGCGATTCTGCCTTGGAACTTCCCGGTCTCCCTGATGGGATGGAAGGTCGGTCCGGGCCTGGCAGCTGGGAATACCTTCGTAGTGAAGCCGTCGAGCACAACTCCCCTGACCGACTTGAAACTCGCGGCGCTACTCGTCAAGGCCGGACTGCCAGCCGGGGCTGTGAACGTGGTTACGGGTCCCGGGAGCGTCGTGGGAGAGGAGCTTCTAGACAATCCGAAGGTGGCCAAGATCGCCTTCACGGGTGAGACGGCGACAGGAAAGAGGATAATGGAAGGGTCTTCGAAGCAGATCAAAAGGCTGACTTTGGAGCTTGGGGGCTCTGACCCGATGATCGTGTGTGACGATGCTGACATCGAGCTGGCCGTCGAGGGTGCCACCTGGGGACGATTCAGGAACTGCGGACAGTCGTGCACGTCTGTGAAACGTCTTTTCCTTTTCGATTCCATAGCTGACCAGTTTGTGGAGAAGTTCGCGGAGAAAGTCAAGACCATTCATGTCGGGAATGGGCTGGCTCAGGGGACTCACATGGGCCCCGTCCACACGAGCGAGCAGAGGAGGAAGGTGGAGGAGATGGTGGAAGATGCTGAGAACAGGGGCGCGAAGTCTATCGTCAAAGGAGGGATGCCAAAGGAAAAGGAGCTCGAGAAGGGGAACTTCTACATCCCTACGGTCCTCGGGGACGTCGACTACGACGCGAGGATGGCCAAGGAAGAGTGCTTCGGGCCTGCGCTCCCCATATTCAGGGTGAAGGACTTGGAGGAAGCGATAGAGAGGGCGAACGACACGATCTACGGGCTCGGCTCCTCCGTCTGGACCAAGGACGTGGAGAGGGCTTACCATGCGGCCGAGAGGATCGAGGCAGGCACGACCTGGGTGAACTCACCCCCGATTTCGAGGGCGGAGGTCCCCTTTGGCGGGTTCAAGCAGAGCGGTTTCGGGAGAGAGCTGGGGCTCGAAGGTCTTGACTCCTATTACGAGACCAAGAGCATCCAGGTTTTGGAATACGGGAAGGGCAAGAAATGGGCGTTTCCGATCTGAATTCGTAAAGCTCTAAATAGAGTCAGGAATCGCGCTTTCAAGAGAATGCCTCAGTTCGCGAGGATAAAGTTGACGAGCACCAACCTGCCCGAGCTTGAGAGGGTGGCCAAGGACATCAGAGACATCGCCGACAAGACGGGCGTGAAGGTGAGAGGACCCCAGCCGCTTCCGACAAAGAGGTTGAAGATTACGACCCGCAAGGCCCCGACGGGGGAGGGGAGTCACACCTTCGACCACTGGCAGCTTCGCGTTCACAGGAGGATTCTGGATGTGCAGCCCGACGACAGGACCATGAGGCAGATCACGAAAATGAGAATTCCAGAGGACGTTAAGGTAGAGCTGATACTGACGGCCTAGGCCTGCTTCCTGACCCATTCGATCGTTCGCGTTAGCCCTTGTTCAAGGTTCAGTTCGTGTTTGTATCCCAGGACCGATTTCACCTTCTCGGTCGAGGGATAGCTGATCTGCGGCTCCTTTTCAAGCTCCGTCCTTGGAGGCGCGAGAGTGAACTCGGACTTCGAGCCGGTCAGGTTCTTGACCGTTTCCGCCAGCTCCCTGATCGATACGGGCCTTTCGCCCCCGAAGTTGAATGCCTGTCCGACCGCCTTGTCGTTCTCCATGATCAGGACCGCTAGCTTCGCGTAGTTGATGGCGTGGGAGGGAGAGGTGGTGTCCTTGCCTCCGTTGAACAGAGTCAGAGGCTCGTTCTTCAGGCAGGCCCGGATGAAGCGGTTGGTAGCCCTCGAGGGCTGGTCGAACTCTCCGAAGAGAAGCCAGCTCCTGGTCAGGGAAACCGGGACGCCCTTCGTCTTGTGGAAGCTCATGGCCAGGTTCTCGGATATCACCTTCGAGTAGTCGTAGGGTAGGCGAGGGTCGAAGGGGGCGTCTTCTGTAACGGGGTTTGTCTTCGGCGCGCCGAACACGTTTGCGGACGATGCGCAGATTATCCTCTCCACCTTCTTCCGGTTTGCGAGCTCGAGCATGTTCAGGGTCCCGACGCAGTTGACCTCGAAGCAGAGTCGGGGGTCATCTACGGTCCTCTTGATCTCGGTGATTGCGGCGAGGTGTATGATCGCTTCGAATTCCAAAGATGCGAGCTTCTTGAAGACGAAGTCTCTGTCGAGGATGTCCCCCGAGACTTCCCACCCGGAGAGATCTGTGGGGATTGGTTCGAACCCCTTCTCGGTGAGGTAGGAGACAAGGTTCCTCCCCACCATTCCCGAGGCGCCTGTGATGAGGACCTTCAAGTGGCGCCGCACTCTGCCAGTTTCTATTTAAGCTGAGGATGAAACGCCGGCCTTCGCCAGCATCTGCCCGACCAATTCTGGGTCGACCACGCCGTAGCCCATGGTCTCCGTGCCGTCCGCTAGGGTCATGGGCAGTCGGGAGACGTAGTACGGGACTTCGAAGTCGGCGAGCCGGGAAGCGTCTTCTGTCTCGAAGAGCTTGGACCAAACGCCACTGGTGAGAGAGAATAGGAAGACGGCGACGACCCTTCTTTCTCCGAACCCGCCGCCGCGCCCCCCTGCGGCCAGGGAACCCTCTGCCATCTTCAGGAGGAAGAGGCGATTGTCTCCTGTCCCTGGCTTGAGGTCCACGTCCTTCTCGGAGATCAGGATCACCCTCGAACCGCCGGACATGAGAGAAGAGAGTTCGGCCGAAGAATCCATTTCGCGAGACCTTCTGCAGACGCTATAAAAGCGTCAGCGAATCTTCTTCATCGGAGCAGTCGCCGAAGGAATCTTTCCGTCGAGGTAAGCTCTCAGGATGATTCTGGCATCGGGAGTAAGTCTATGGCCCGACAGCATTCTCCTAAGCTCCTGACTCGTGAATTCCTGGACAGAGTCGACCTCGACGGGGTTGATCTTTACCTCGGCGTTCGTTTGGGTTCCATAGACTGAAACCCATTCACGCTCAGTCATACCTCGGCTGCGAATGGCGGGGAGAAGGATCTTCGACAGGTGAACCAGCTTGCCTCGGAGCCCAAGCTCCTCAAGGAGTTCGCGCCGTGCCGCTTTGGTCCGGCTCTCACCCTTCTTGACATGCCCAGTGCTTGAAAGGGTCCAAAGGCCTGGGTGCCACAGGTCTTCCCTGCTCCTCCGTTGGAGAATCACCCGTCCGTTGGTCCTGCTGACGATGACACCCACTGTCCTGTGGAGGAGACCTTCGTTCAAGCAATCGGCCAGGGTGGCTTTTCCAACGACCCTGTCGTCCTCGTCGACGGCGTCCACCACTTCATCTCCTGGCAACCTCCTCACCTAGTTGCTGACGCCCCTGCAGCATTACACTTATAACAAGTCAGTATGATGTCGTCAAATCGGGCTCACCATTCAGGACTATGCTGCTCGCAGGCCAACCCGATTGAGCAACGCTTGCCTTCTCCAAGAATCAGCACACATCAGACTCGGATATGGGGTTGCCTAATTGATGGAGAAATCAGACTTCATCGGGAGAGACGTGGTAAGCATACGGGACTTCGAGCGGGACCAACTTGACCACCTCTTCGATTCCGTGGAAGCACTGGAAAAGCAGCCCAGAAGCCTCAACGACATTCTTGAGGGAAAGCTCGCAGTCATACTCTTCTTTGAGCCGTCGACCCGGACCTACTCGAGCTTCCACATAGCTGCAGACAACCTGGGGATGAAGGTAACAGGTTTCGCCAGCGCCGCAGGCTCATCGGTTTCCAAGGGGGAGACGCTCCACGACACGATACGGATGTTCGAAGGCTACGGAGCCGATCTCTTCGTCATACGGCACGCCAGGCCCGGATCCCTTCGGTTTGCTGCTGAAATAACGGATGTACCCGTGATCAACGCCGGAGATGGGAGCAGGGAACACCCCACCCAAGCGATGACCGACATGTACGCCATCAGGAAGGCGTTCGGCAAGTTGGATGGGCTCAAGGTTGGGATACTCGGAGACCTGAGATACGGTAGGACGGCCTCATCGCTTGCCTATGCCCTATCAAACTACGACGTCGAAATGACCTTCATTGCCCCCGAGGCCCTGAAGATGCGCCCGGAAGTGGAGCAATACCTGGAGCAGCGCGGCGCGACCACCAAGTCTGAAACCGACCTGAAGAACGTGGTCGGGGACCTTGACGTTCTATACGTGACGAGGATCCAGAAAGAGAGAATTCCTGACCCCACAGAGTTCGAGAAGGTGAAGGGGCTCTATCAGGTGAACCTTGAAGCCCTCGCCCGGGCGAAGCCCTCCCTCAAGGTCCTCCATCCCATGCCGAGGGTGGATGAGCTGGCTGCCGAGCTGGACGCTACGAATTACGCGCACTATTTCGTGCAAGCTGCCGCTGGCCTTCCCCTGAGAATGGTACTCATGAACTTCATGCTGGGAGGGGCGAGCTAGTTGTCAAAGAGAGAAGCGGGCGAGGAGATGCTTGTGAGAAAGATCGAACAGGGGACGGTCATCGACCACATCCCTGACTGGAAAGCCGAGACCGTCGCGAAGGTCCTCAGGCTGGACAAGCTGGCTCGGATGCAGGCCGATGTTTCGGTCGCGATACTTCAGAACGTGAAGAGTCAGAGCCTGGGCAGGAAGGACATTGTGAAGATAGACAGATGGCAGGTGGACGAAAGGGATGCGGACATCCTGTCCCTAGTCTTCCCGGGCATCTCGGTCAATTACGTCAACGAGTGGAAGGTGTCCAAGTATCAGGCGAGGGTGCCAGACGTTATCGAAGGGAGGATAAGGTGCCCCGAGGTCTCCTGCATATCGAATGCCGAGAGGGAGCCGGTGGTAACCAAATTCATCACCCTGAAGCGTGAGAGGCTCTTGCAGTGCCACTACTGCGACACATTGCTCGGGTTCGACGCTGTCCCTGACCACGTAAGCGGGTAGTCCGTCGAGGCCCCCAGCGGCAATGCATTGAGGCCTCGGGTTCCTGATTGAATGATTTTTAAGACCACACTTGGGCCAGCCGTTCCTTGAAGATCGTAATCGCCCTCGGAGGGAACGCCCTGGCGAGACCCGAGCAGGAGGGAACCTATGACGAGCAGGTCGCAAACGTCCGGGTCGTTTGTAGGCAGCTGGCGGAGATAATCAAGAACGGCCACCAGGTGGTGGTGACTCACGGAAACGGGCCACAGGTGGGCAACCTTGCGATTCAAGGGGGCGCCACCAAAGACGTCCCCGAACTTCCCTTGCACGTACTCGATGCCATGACCCAGGGGGAGATAGGATACCTGATTCAGAGGGAACTCGGCAACGCCCTCGAAGCCCTCGGGGTGAAGCTCTCAGTCGCATCCGTGGTCACCCAGGTCCTCGTGGACGTCAAAGACCCCGCCTTCGATAGTCCCTCCAAGCCGATCGGACCTTTCTACGACGAGACGCGGGCGAAGATGCTGGCAAAGGAGAAGGGGTTTGTAATGAAGAAGGTGGACAGAAACCCTGGGAGGCCCTACAGGAGGGTTGTTCCTTCTCCTGACCCAGTTCACGTTGTAGAGGAGAGAGTCATTGCAGGGATGATTCGCGAAGGATACGTGGTCGTGGCGGGCGGAGGGGGCGGGATCCCTGTCGTCAAGAACTCTTCAGGAAGATACGAGGGGGTCGACGCTGTCATCGACAAGGACCTTTGTGCAGAGAAGATCGCGGAGGCGGTAGGGGCCGACTGCCTACTGATACTCACAAATGTGGAGAAGCTCATGGCCGGATACGGGACCCCCAAGGCAAAGAGCTTGGATTCCCTGACTGTCAAGGAGGCAAAGAGGCTCCTGGCCCAGGGTGAGTTCCCCCCGGGAACAATGGGACCGAAAGTCCTGGCCTGCCTCCGGTTCGTCGAGTGGCGGGGCGGCCGGGGGATCATAGCGTCTCTTGCAGGAGCTGTCGACGCGCTGGCGGGAAGGTCAGGAACCAGAATCACGCCAGGTTAGGATCGAGAACCACGTGAGGCAGGCACCGAGAGGACGCCTCGAACGCTGAGAGTAGACACTTCGGGGTAAGGGAATATCCTTTTATAATTTTGAGAGGTTCTTTCCGTTCTTGACAGGCGAAGGCTGGGTAGGAAGGCCGGTCCCGCCACAGGACTCGGTGCTGAAGGTCACTGGTACTGCTAGCTACACCTATGACTGGGACCTACCTGGAACGCTCCATTCCAAGCTCGTAACCAGCACAGTCCCCCACGCGAAGATCTTGAACATCAACACGGCGAAGGCGAAGGAAGTCCCGGGCGTGGTCGCGGTGCTGACTGGCAGGGACATGCCGTTCCGGGTGGGAATGTACGCCGGTGACAGGGACCTTCTGGCCGTGGAGAAGGTAAGATGGGCTGGACATCCCGTCGCCCTGGTGGTGGCAGAATCACTGGAAGCAGCCGAGAGGGCCTCGGAATTGGTGGACGTGGAATACGAGGCACTGCCCGCTGTCCTGGACCCCATAGAATCACTGAAGCCAGACGCGCCCTTGCTCCATGAGAACATGCAGGAGTACAAGCATGCCCCTGCTTTCTATCCGGTCCCGGGGACGAACGTGGCGAACCGATTCCGGCTGATACACGGAGATGTGGAGAAGGGCTTCGCAGAGGCGGACGAGATAATCGAGGATGAGTTCACGGTCTCCCACGTCAGCCACGCGTACATGGAGACGCAGAACGTAGTCGCTCAGTTCCTTAGGGACGGGAGCGTCGAGGTCTGGACGAGCTGCCAATCACCCTTCGTAGTAAGGCAGATAATGTCTGAATCCCTCAAGATCCCGGCAAACAAGATCACTGTACGGGTCGCCTTCGTGGGAGGTGGGTTTGGCGGGAAGGCTGGCCTCGGATGGGAAGCCCTGGTGGCGACCGCGTCGAGGGCCGTGGGGTACAGGCCGGTCAAGCTTGTCCTTTCTCGGAAGGAGAACTTCGCCTCGGCCGCATCGCGGGAGGGGGTCGTGGCGAACGTCAAAGCCGGATTCAAGAAGGACGGGAAGTGCGTAGCGTACAAGGTGAGGTTTGTGCTGGACGCTGGAGCCTACGCGGACTACACGGTGAACGTGTCCCGGGCGATGGGGTATTCGGCGGAGGGAGTGTACGAGATCCCGAACGTGGATTGTGAGTCGCTCGCGGTATACACCAACAAGATACCCACCACAGCCATGAGAGGTTTCGGCTACTCAGAGAGCAACTGGGTATTGGAGCAGGTCTTCGAGCGGGCTGCCAACAAATTGGGCCTCGATTCTGCGAAATTGAGGAGGATCAACCTGTTGAGACCGGGGGAGTCACACACGGCGACGGGCGAGAAGCTGAGGGAGGACGTCGGGGACCCGAGGAAGGTCCTGCAGACGGTCCTTGAAGGCATAGAATGGGACGGGAAGGTCGGACCGCCGTCCGAGCCCTGGAAGGTGAGGGCCAGAGGGTTTGCCCTCTGCGTGAAGGGTCCATCGCAGCCTCCGAACGCCTCGTCATCCGCGATAATCAAGTTCAACGAAGATTCGACCATAGACCTGGTGGTCGGGACTGGGAACTTCGGCCAGGGGACTGCCACTGCCCTCACGCAGCTCGTTGCCGACAGGTTCGGAATCCCCGTCGAGAAGGTCAGGGTCGACCCCACACGGGATACTGGCAAGTCCGCCTACACGTGGCAGACCGTGGGGAGCAGGGGGCTCTTCACGGACGGCATGGCCACACTGAGGGCCTGCGACGACGCAAAGAACCAGATTCTCGAGCTCGCCTCCCAGGTCCTGCGAGTGCCGAAGGACGAACTGGAGGTATCGGAAGGGGCGGTGAAGGCAAAAGGGAGGCCCTGGGTGACGATTCCTTTGAAGGAGCTTGTCTTTGGATACGTCTACCCCAACGGGAATACGGTCGGCGGCCCAGTGATAGGTCGGGGATACTTCTCCTCGAGCCTGAACACCTACCTCGACCCCCAGACCGGCCAGGGGGTCCCGACAATCTTCCACACCTTCGGCGGCACGGCGGTGGATGTCGAGCTCGACCTAGTCACTGGCGCTGTCGAGGTCGCCAAGGCTGTCCAGGTCTTCGACGTAGGCAAGGCCATCAACCCGCTGCTCCTTAAGATGCAACTGAACGGCGGCTTCATCATGGGCATGAGCGTGGCGCTCTTCGAGAAGATCAAGTTCGACGAACAGGGCTGGGTGACGAACCCCAACTTCACCAGCTACTACATCGCGCGAATGAAGGACGTCCCCAAGGAGTTCGTGGGGAGGTTCGTGGAGACCCCGCAGTTCGACGGTCCCATGGGGGCAAGGGGCATTGGGGAACTGAGCATGATCTCCGTGGCCTCGGCCATATCGAACGCTATCTACCGCGCGACCGGAATCAGGCTCAACAACCTGCCCATGAGCCCCGAAGTAGTTTGGGAGGCCATCAGGGAGCAGAGGCCCGACCTAATCTCTCAGGCCATGGACAGCTTCTCGAAGGTCGAGAGCCCGGTGCGCGTGAAATCATGAGCTTCGGCTCTCCCTATGTGACACTCCCCGACTTCACCTACCACAGGCCGACGACGATAGAAGAAGTGCTCAAGATCCTCAAGGAGCACGGAGACGAGGCGAAAGTGATGGGTGGCGGGGTGGGCCTACTGGCATTCATGAAGGAGAGGTTGATGTCGCCGTCGCACGTCATCGACATCAAGGGAGTGAAGGAGCTCGGAGGGGCGGACTACGTCCCTGGCAGGGGCCTCAGGATCGGGGCTTCAGTGACGATTGCTGAACTCTGCCAGAACGACCTGATTCAGGACAAGTTCACCGTTCTTCACGAGGCCCTCTCGAGAGTGGCGGACCAGATGATAAGGGGCCGGGCGACCCTCGTCGGCAACCTCTGCGAAGCGATCCCCTGGGTGGACAGCCCGCCCGCACTTATTTCGCTTGACGCAACAGTCGAAGTGGTCGGGCCGGGGGGGAGGAGGAAGGTCCCGGTCGCCAGCTTCATCAAAGGCCCCGTCGATATCGACCTGGGCCCGGAGGAGATGGTTGCTTCTGTCGAAGTCCCCGACGTCAGCGGCATGAGGAGCACCTTCGAGAAGTTCACATCTGGCTCGGAGTTCTCTCTCGCGAGCATCGCGGTCACTCTCCAGTCCCAGGGAAGGAAGAGGACTGCGAGAGTGGTCTATGGAGCCGTGAACTCGACCCCCGTTCGATGCCAGGAAGTGGAACAGGTTCTTGAACAGGAAACGAGCAGGGCATCCATTAGGAGGGCGGCAGACACTGCAGCCGACAAGGTAGAATGCATGAGCGACGTCCTGGCGTCCTCGGATTACAGGAAGCATCTGGTCAAGGTCGTAACCACCAAGGCCCTTGGGAGGCTGCTGCAGAAATGAGAGACCTTGCGCTCATGGTCAACGGCCAATCGAGGAGCCTGAGGGCGAAGGACAACCTGCTACTCCTGGACCTGCTCAGGGATGGCCTCGAGGTCAGGAGCGTGAAGGCTGCCTGTTGGAGGGGAGAGTGCGGCCTCTGCACTGTCCTGCTCAACGGGAGCCTGGTCAAGTCCTGCCTCGTCCTCGCAGCCGAGGCTAACGGGGGGGAGGTGACGACCGTCGAAGGGATCTCTGAAGGCGAAAAGCTGACCCCCATTCAGGAGGCATTCGTCGAACACGGAGCGACCCAGTGCGGATTCTGTACCCCCGCCTGGGTCCTGACCACCCACGAACTCCTGAAGGCGAATCCCAATCCGAGTGAAAAAGAAGTCGAGGAGGCGGTGGGAGGGCTCCTTTGCCGGTGCGGGACCTACAACGAAATCAGAGAGGCTGTCGCAGATGCTTCAAAGGCCTACGCCAAAGCGCGAAAGTCCATTGTCCAGAGGGCAAGGTAGCCGCCGCCAAGAGCAGCAGCCGGGATTGCACCAAGGGCTGGTTAGGGACAAGAACTATAAACTGAAACCGGAGCGGTTTTGAAACATGGTAAAGCCAACGGTCCCGATTTCGTTCGATAGCTTTCAGTTTTCGGTGGAGGAGATTGAAGGATACCTCGGGGGCATCCCGGATGACCCAGCTTTTCAGAAGGCCCTCGCGCCGAAGATGTACACCCTGAAGAGCGGAGAGCAGATCATCATCAGACCCGCAGGGAAAGCAGAGGCCCCCGCCATCCTCGAGTCACTGAAGCCGTTGATTGATTCGAAGTACGACAAGGACTTCTACCACCTGGTCGGGACGAGGACCTACGCCGAGGTGCTCGCCTGGCACCAGAACAGGCTCAAGGACACCTACGTGATCGTAGCCACGAAGAAGGACGGGGAGCTGGTGGGCCTGGTCGACCATAGGTTCTGGGACAAGGACGTCGCAGTGAGCCTCCATACCCTCGTCCTCAAGAGAGCGGAGAGGGTGGGAGTGATCCTCTACCTCTCCAAGATAGAGCACGCTTTCGACGTGGTAGGGGTAAACGAGTGGTGGGCGACCTTTGAAAGTCCGTTTGGGTTCAGACTCGGCTTCAGGTTCCAGCACGTGACGAAACCATGGCCTGAGATGCAGCACGAGCTCGGAGGGGCCAGGATCTTCTACATCAACAGGCAGCAGTGGGAGCAGTATGTGAGACCCTTCGCGAAGGAGAAGAACTGGATGGGGACGAGACCGGTCCCTGCTGACACGCTCGCCTCGACCATGCCCCTCAAGCCGACCACGAAGATCGAAGTGGAATTCTAGCGGGCTGGACGTCTCCCACTCGAGAGCGGATGCTTCAGAGGAGACTGTCGAGCGCGTCCGCGAGTCTCTTCTCGAGTTTGGGGGCGTTCATCAGGTCGACCTGGACGCATCTGACCTTCTGAGATTCCATCGCCTGCCTGAATATGTCCAGCCCCACGTTCAGGACGACCAGCTCCGAATCCAACAGGGGAGGATGCTTCGAAGGTTCAACCAAGGAGGCCATCCCACTTTTCTTTCAGTCGAGATTCTGCCGTGTTCCCCCCGACCACCAGGGCGGCAGCTGCCGCCATCAGGGCATTGCTCGAGAACAAGAGTACGCCCGCGGTTGAAAGCTTCTCACTCTGCTCCCCGCGTGACTGTGGGTCGGAGTCGGTCCCGCATACGTGCGCCATGACAACCAACTCCTCGCCTCTGCTCTTCGCAGTCCCCTTGGCCTCTTCGATTGATGCCGTCAACGACCCCCCGGGGTCGGCGGAGGAGCCGTATCCGAGGACCACGTCCAACATGATGACAGCGACTGAAGGGTCCTTCGCCTCCTGTATGATTCGCAGCTTTCGCAGGGTCGGGTCGATCATTGGGTGTGCCCTCCCCGATGTGAAGAACTCGTCCCCCATGTCGACTATCGAATTCTCCCTGCTGGTGCCAGGGTCCCCCAGCATGAATCTGGGGGAGAGCGGAGTGTTGCTGAATGCCTCTCCGACAAGCTCTCTAAAGATCAAGAGTGTTTCATGGGCCAGAGTTCCCCCGCTGTAGAGGCCTCTTACGAAGCTTTGGCCCTGCGACAGGCGGGATGAGAGGGCTCCAGACATCGATTTCAGGTCTTCGAGGCGCATCGAGACCTTATCTTCGAACTCGGCCCTGGCCTCGCCACCAGCGATTCTTGAAGCATCCGAGACGGCCGAGTGCAGGGTCTTGCTGAACTTGATTCGTTTCTGAGACGACTTCGGTGCGTCGAGTCCGAGGAAGCAGGCTACGACCGGCTTTGTGGTCTGGTTCTCCGCATAGGCCATGACTTCGCGCATCACCTGGTCGGTCGGGGCCTTGGCGATGATCATTACGATCTTGGTTCCCGCGTCCGACTCCAGGAGCCCGAGACAATCCTTCATCATCAGGCCCCCTATTTCCTGAGACACGTCTGATCCACCGACGCCTAGCGCCTGCGAAACTCCTAGGCCCACGCTGTCGAGAAGGACAGCCGCCTCCTGAATCCCGGTCCCCGCGGACGCCACGATCCCTACGCTCCCCCTCCGCACAACGTTTGCGAAGCCCAGGCCTACTCCGTTGATAATCGAAGTTCCTGCGCCCGGGCCCAGAACCAGGAGTCCCCGCGAGTGAGCGTATTGTTTCAGTTTGGATTCCTGGTCGCGGGGCACGTGGTCGCTGAAGAGATGGACGTTGACCCCTCGCTTGAGGAGTTCCATGGAAGGGTCGAACGCCATTGTGCCAGGGACTGACACCACTGCCAGGTTTGCTCCTGGCAGGCTAGACAATGCTGAATCCAGAGAATGGAAGGTGGGAGACTTCTGTCCGAGCTGCGCCGAGGGGGGAGACATCACAATCCTTTCGATCCTTTTGATTGCTTCTTCCGCGTCAGACCCGGGTTTCGCCCTGACGGCCAAGATGAGGTCGCCCTCACTGGCTGCTCGGCCTTCCGGGCCTAGGAGCCCTAGGTCTTCGAGTAGCCGTTTGTTGGTTTCCGTGCCCATTGCAACTACGGCGTCCTCGACCCCTGGGAGACTCTTCGCTTCCTCGCTTAGGCGCATCAGCTGAAGAGAGTCTCTGAAGAAGTTCCGTTTGACGACGTTGATTCCGGACAACAGAGGGAAGTTTCTTCAATTCATGATAAACGTTGTGGAGTGGAAATGTTTTAACGGGTGCCGGCGGCCGAGAAATCGACGCCTTTTGCCTGTCTCAAGAGAAGAGATCGAAGCCGCAAACAACACGGCGGTGGAGAGGATGATGGATTCCGAGCCGGTTTGGGTGGACCTAGCGCCGGCGAAGGAAAAGATCCTGGGAATGAAGAAGACGCTCCTTCACGCCGGACCCCCGATAGGCTGGAGGGACGCCAGCGGACCTCTGAGGGGAGCGATAATCGGCGCCTGCATCTACGAGGGATGGGCTGAGACCGAAGCGCAGGCGACGAAGCTCGTGGAAGAGGGAGAGGTCGTTCTGGAACCTGACCACCACTATGATGCCGTGGGTCCCATGGCAGGAGTGATCTCCCCGAGCATGCCGGTGTATGAGCTGGTGGATAGGAAGTTTGGCACCAAGACGTATTCGAACATGAACGAGGGTGTGGGAAAGGTCCTTCGCTACGGGGCCTACAGCAAGGACGTCCTGGACAAGCTACGGTGGATGTCGGAGACCGTGGCGCCTGTGCTCAGGGCGACGGTGATGGACATGAAGTCGTCGGGGGGCCTACCCCTGAAACCCATGATCGCCCAGGCGCTCACCATGGGCGATGACTGCCACAACCGGTATGTCGCCACTACGTCGCTCTTCGCGAAGCAGATAGCTCCTCACATCGTCCGGACTGGGTTCGACATGGAAACGATCTCCAAGGTCAGCAAGTTCATCGACGAGAACAACTTCACCATGCTGAACATGGGAATGGCCGCAGCCAAGGCAATGACCATGGCTGGACACAACGTCAAGCACAGCACCATAGTAACGGTCATGTCCAGAAACGGGACCGATGCGGGCATATGGGTGAGCGCCCTGGGCAGGCGATGGTTCACCGCCAAGGCGCCTGTCCCCAGGGGACTCTGGTTCCCCGGATTCACTGAAGCCGACGCTAATCCAGATATCGGAGACAGTTCGATAACCGAGACAGCGGGCTTCGGGGGATTTGCGATGGCCACGGCACCTGCGATTGTATCCTGGGTGGGCGGGAGCGTCCAGGCCGCCATGGATGTAACCAACAGAATGTACGAGATTACTCAGACCCAGCACAAGCACTTCCTAATCCCATTCTTGGACTTCAAGGGGACGCCGACGGGAATCGACCTGAGGAAGGTCCTGAAGACAGGCATAGCGCCCACAATCAATACGGGAATCGCCCACAAGAAGGCAGGCATAGGGCAGGTGGGGGCTGGCACCATAACCTTCCCAATGCAGGTCTTCACGGAGGCGTTCGGGGCCTACGTGGATGAATACGGGGCTTGATCATCAACGCCACAGACGTAGGGGAGCTGGTGGTTTCACTTCCATCCAGGCAGTCTGAAGGCAGAGTGTCGAGGGTCTTCAGGAATTCCGCCTACATAGAAGCCGGAGACGAACTCTTGCTCCTCTTGCACGGAGAGTTGCGGTCTCCCATCAATGTCAATTTGAACCCCTCCGAGAACTTGGAGGAATTGCTCGCCGTCGAAGACAGCTGCAGCCTGGTGGATGGGGGGATCGTCTTTGGGGAGCTGACGGTGAAAACAAAGGGAGCGAAGGTCTACAGGAGTGGCCTGGGAGCGTCATGGTCGGGATCTCCGGTGGCCGGAAGCGTCCTCGTCAAGGGAATCGAAATGCTCAGGCTGCTCTACGGGGCAGCGAAGTCAGACCTTGACATCTTCTCGGAAGGCGCCTTCCGACAGTTTGCGGAGGACGTCATCTCCCCGTTGGCCGGAGGCCACCCGGATGAAGCCCATGCCCTTCGGTACTACCTCCCCTTGATCGGGGCAGGCGGAGGGTTCACTCCCGCTGGCGACGACTTCGTGGGCGGCTTTACGGCTGCTCTCAACCACGTCGCGCGCACAACCGGCGAGGCTGAGATTCTGTTCTCAAGGAGCGCCCTCACAGGACGTACCGTTCCCGAGAGCGCTGCGCTGATTCACTATGCCCAACGGGGTTACGTGGACGAGGAGCTCGAGCGCCTCATCGTTTCGACGTTTGGGGGGAGGCGTGAAAGGTTCTTCCAGGACCTGCTCCAGGTGGCGAAGCGAGGTCACACTTCGGGCATCGACATGTCGACGGGAGTCCTGCTCGCGGCCGCCGCGACCAGGGACAGGGCAGCCAAAGAGGGGGCCTTGGAGAGATGCCTCAGGGCAGTCCAGACCCATTAGGCTCAATCCTTTAATCAAACACGCTGAGTGGCAGAATCGACATGGAAGCTGGTGCACAAGGGCAAGCTGTCCTCCAGACCAGGAGTCTCACAAAGAGATTTGGGAGCCTAGTCGCAGTAAATGCAGTTGATTTCACGCTGCGCAAGGGCGAGATCCACGCCCTGCTCGGGGAGAACGGAGCGGGCAAGTCGACGCTCTGCAACGTCCTCTACGGATACTACAAGCCGGACGGAGGCGAGGTAGCAGTCAAGGGCCAGCGGGTCAGACTAACATCCCCGAAGGACGGCATGGGGGCAGGCATAGGGATGGTTCACCAGGAGCTGATGCTGATTCCCAACATCAGCGTGCTTCAGAACATGAGCCTGATGACCGACCTGGAACTGACGAAGCCGATGCTCGAGCTTGGAGAACTGAAGAAGAAGCTCATGGCAATGGAAGAGACCTATGGACTTGAGGTCGACCCTGAGGCGCTGGTGGAGAACCTTTCGGTCGGCGAAAGACAGAGGGTTGAGATACTGAAGTGCCTCTTCATCGGAGCGAACATACTCCTGCTCGACGAGCCCACGAGCTTCCTGACCGAAATCGAGACAGAGAAGCTCTTCTCAAGTCTCAAGCGAATGGTCGGGGAGGGGAGGTCAGTCGTCTTTGTCACACACAGGATTGACGAAGTGATGGCGATAGCGGACAGAATAACTGTGATGAAGCTCGGCAAGGTCATTGCGACCAAGCTCAGGAGCGAGGTCACCCAGGACCAGCTTGCCATGCTCATCGTCGGTCGCGAGGTAATGTACAACGTCCTAAAGGTGCAGACCCAAATCGGGAAACCCGTCTTGCAACTCGTCAACGTTTCAGCGGACAACGACATCGGGATCCGGGCCGTCCGGGACGCCTCTTTCGAGCTTAGGGCCGGTGAAATCCTGGGCGTCGCAGGCGTTTCAGGGAACGGTCAGAGGGAGTTAGACGAGGTCGTCACCGGGATGCGTAGGCCAGATTCTGGCAAAATCATCCTCGAGGGGAATGACGTCACTCGAGAAACCCCCGACGAAATGCGGAAGGCAGGGGTGGCTCACGTCTGCGAGGAGCACAAGACCGGATTCATCTTTGAGTTCTCGCTGAAGGACAACCTGATCCTCTCGCCTTTCCTGGCAGGCCGATTCAAGAAGGGGATGTTCCTCGACGAGTCCAAGTTGCGTCAGACAACGAGAGAGCTCCTAAAAGAATACAATGTGGTAGCTTCCTCCGAGATGGCGGAGCTCCGGACTCTGAGCGGAGGAAACAAGCAGAAATTCCTCCTTGCCCGGGAGCTCTTCTGGGGCCCCAAGGTGATCGTGGCCAACAATCCGACGAAGGGATTGGACATAGGGTCTGCCGAGTACATCCGGAACGTGTTGATGAAGCAGAAAGAGGCTGGCAGGGCGATTCTGATGATTTCGGCCGACCTGGACGAGATACTCGACATGAGTGATAGGATAGCCGTGATGAGTCAGGGGAGGATTGCAAAGATCGTCGAGACCAAGGACGCCGACATCCACGAACTCGCGACCCTGATGACGACCACGAGTCGACCGAAAGAGCTAGCCTAGCCCTTCCTGTAGGGCTTCAGCAGGTACTTCGGCGGCCTTGCCCTCCTTCCCAGGATTGGGATAAGTGCGAGTAGGTAGACGTAGGGGAGCATCGTGAAGAGCTGGGAACTCCCAGCAGTCGCGATTCCGGAAAGTTGCACGTATTCCGATTGGGCCGCGTAGACAACGTTGAAGGAAATTGCGGCGAAGAGGGTCTTGTACGGCCCCCAGTTTGCCAGGTAGATCATGGCGAGTGCGATGAACCCTCTCCCCGCGATAATGTCAAACTGGAAGTTTTGAAGGAAACCGATCTCGAAGTAGGCTCCGGCTAGACCTGCAAGGATGGCACCGAAGAGGACTGCAAGGAACCGGACCTTCAGGACGTTTACCCCCATGTTGTCGGCAGCCTTTGGGTTCTCGCCGACAGCCTTCACCCTAAGCCCATAGGAGGTTCTGTTCAGGAATAAGGAGGTCAAGATTACGAGGGCGATTGCGAGATACACCAGGATGTTCTGTTGGAAAAGCACCCTCCCGACGACCGGAATATCGCTCAGGTAAGGGATGTAGATGTTGGGGATGTTGGTGAATGGGGCCAAGCTCCTACCGGTTGAGAGGTTGTTGAACAGAACGAAGGACAGGCCGAGCCCGAAGAGGTAGACCGCGAGACCCAACACTATCTGACCGAGGCGCAGACGCACCGCGAGGTAGGAGAAGAATCCTCCAATAAGTCCGGCAACGCCCAGGGCAGCCGATATCGCCAGCCACGGATTGCCAGTGGTAACATCGATCGCGTAGGTTGTGAAGGCGGCCATGAGCATGATTCCTTCGATGCCCATGTTCGCCACCCCTGACTTCTCCGCCACGATCTCCCCCATTCCGGCGAAAAGGTACAGGGGAGAAAGAAGTAGGGCAGTGGAGAAGATCCCTTGGAGGACGTCTGCGATGAGGAAGCTCACGTCCTATCTCTCCTTTCAGCCAGGAATGCGCTTAGAAGAATTCCTATCATCATCACTCCCTCCATTGCGAAGACGACGGAAGTGGTCACGTTTGACAGGAGCGCCATGGCCTCCGCCCCAATCGTCATGTAGGCGAAAAAGAGTGAAGCAATCCCTATTCCTATCATGTGCTTCCGTCCCACCAGCGCAGCGATTACAGCGATGAAACCGAAGTTCGTCCCGAACGAGCCAGCGTCGATGTGGTAAAGGTAGCCCATCTGAAGGGTCGCGCCAGCCAAACCCGCGAGGGCTCCCGCGGACAACATCGTGATGACCATTACACGGGGGATGTTAATCCCAGCGTACTTCGCCGTTTCAGTACTTTCACCGACGGTGTCAGCCTTTAGCCTAAACGACGTCTTTTCGACCAGGAAGTAAAGGACGACCCCCAGGGCGACCGTGAAGGGCACGGCGTAGGTGATCGGGACTCCGTTCAGTATCTGGGGGATCTGGAACTTCGCTGGGAGCGTTGCCGTGTACGGATAGCCGACGGCCTGGGCGCTCTTGATTGGTCCGTTGAGCATGTAGTACCCGAAGTTCGTAGCGACCACGTTCAGCAGGAGAGTGACGACGATTTCGTTTGCCCCGAACTTGATTCTCAGCACCGCCGGGACCACTATCCAGAGGAGACCGCCCAGGGTTGCGAGAAGAATCATTGAAACGTAGAGGACAGGCCAGGGAAGGAAGGCCATGTAGGTATAGGCGACGAAGACCATGAGCATTCCGACGATCAGTTGACCTTGGGCTCCGATGTTCCACAGGCCTGCCTTGAGTGCAATTCCAATCCCCATGGCCATCGTGTAAAAGACTACAAACCTGACGAAGATCTGCTCGACACCGCCGGAAGTCGTTATTGGATTCAGAAAAAGGGTGGACAGGGCGACCTCGACGTTACCGCCGGCGTACGCCACTACCGCTAGCCCGGCTATCACGCCGAGCGCAATTGCGGCGGCGTTGTACGCCGTTACGCGTAGCCATCGAAGGCCCTGTATGTCGCTCGCACCCTTACGGGAGACTTGAAACCGGTGGCAGGTAGTTGAACTGAGCAGCCGCAGTCGAAAGACTGGTGTCTGCGCAGCTGGCGTCAGTTGTATGGTCGAAGCAGAAGGGGTTGCCGGTTGAAGGGTTTGTCTTGAAGTACAAGTTGATGGAGCCCAGAGTAATGTCGTTCTGCAGAGCACGTCCCGCAGCCTTCACGTTGGCTGGGAGATTTGGTCCGGGTTGCACCTGTACAATACCTGATTGCATGTTGGCTGTGAGGAATCCGAAGTTCCAGTTGTGTGTCACGTAGTCTATCAAGACTTTGTTGAATAGAGTTGCCCAGTTGACGACGATTGAACCCAACAGAATTCTGTTGTCCGAGGGCGCGATCGCTGTCAGGTTCGTGTAGACATTTGTCGCCCACACCTGACTTGTTGTTGGTTGTGCCAATGCTGCTCCGAGTACACCGACATCGATCCCGTCACCAGACGAGAATACGACGTCTGCCCCGTTGGTGTAGTCGTTGGTTGCGTCAGTTTGAGCCCCGGCTGAGTCTGACCAGGCAAACGCCTCGAACTTGTTGAAGAAGGTCACAGGGCTGGAGTCGGTGTAAAGAACACCGGCTTTGAATCCCTCGTGTCCACCCCAAATCGATGGTACGAAGCCGCCGCCGATTAGGCCGAATTTGTTGCTATGGCTGACCATGCCTGCCATCGCACCGAGGACGAAGCCCCCGCCGCTGATGTCCAGCCAGATTCTGTAAACGTTGGAAGAGTTGGCTGCTGTACAGTCAACACAAACGAACAGGGTGTGCGGATACTGAGGAGCAATTGTGCTTGCCATGACCTGATACTGGATTCCTTGGAGGAAGATGACGCCGTAGCCTGAAGACGCCCATTGCTGGGCAACTGGCTGCGCGTCTGTTCCTGAAACCTTGTTCTCAGAGAAGCTGAGGGTGAAGCCATACTGTGCTTGAAGGACCTTGAGCTCCGATTCTGCCTGATAGTTCCACGAATTGTCTGCGGGTGTGATAGGTTCAATCAGCCCAACCTTAAGGGCTGCCAGACCACTTGCAGCTGCGGTGCCTTGCACCGTAGTCGTGACTGTGTTGGTGACCGTGCTGGTCGTGCCAGCAGGGGGATAGAGGAAGGCGTATCCTGCGACGCCGACTAGGATAAGGATGATGACGATGAGTGAGATTACGAGCGAAGTTATTCCATTTCTTTTCATTCCTTGCATCGTAGTCACAAACGCCTTGTTGGTTATATAAGGTAACTTGCTTAGCCGTTAGGTTTAGCTTAGCTTCGCTTTCACGCAATCGAAGAGCTGAGTCACGATCTTCTTGATATTTCCCTCGACAAGTGGTTTGGCGAGGCTCCCCAGTGGCCCGTTGATGGTCACGTTGGCGTCCCAGGTGAGGTCGGATTCGGTTGCGACGGGGGCAATCGCGATGTTCACTAGGGCGTTGAACCCGCTCCCGGCGCCTGAGCCAGAAAGTTCCAGGACGGCTACATGAGTTGCCGGGTCTTCCTTCACGACCTTCGTCGTGGTCTGGAAGGTGCCCCTGATGAACCCGATTGAGACCTTGACGGTGGCGGAGATCCGTTTGTTCTCTCCTACGGTGAAGCTCTGGAGGCCGGGGACGCACTCGATCACCTTGCTTGGGTCTGAGACGTAGCTCCAAACCTTCTCCGTGTCGCTCGACAACCTAAACTTTCCTTGCAGTAGCATGTTCGAAATTCTCCCAGCAAGGCGATTTAAGGATTGGTTGACCGGGCCATTTCCCAAACCCATTAGGTGGCCCCTTTTCGTCGAAAGAGGAATCTGGGGAATCTGGTTAGGGGACAGACTTATAGCGACAATGTCAATCGCGGATGGTCATGTCCATGGACTGGTCGCCGCCTGAGAACGTCACCCTCAAGGAAGTCAAGATCAATGTCGAAGACATAGAACCAATACTGCGCGGGTTCGAGTCGCCCCTCCTGAAAATCGAGTACCCGCCGGGCTATGTCAACCTGCCCAATGGCGAGAAGATGCTGATCCGCAGAGCGAGGAAGGAGGAGGCCCCCATCGTGATGAAGACCGCCCTGAAGTTCTTCGACCGGGACACCGACTTCTATGACATAGTGTCGGCGAGAGTCTACGCGGAGTTCCTTGGGTGGTACAGGAACAGGATGAAAGACCATGTGTCGCTGATTGGGGTGATCAACGGGGAGCTCGCGGCGATAGGCAACTTCAGGCTCTGGGACAACGACGTCGCCATCAGCCTCCACACTCTCACCTTCAAGAGGAGGGCGGGCATTGGTGCCACAATGTATGCCGCCAAGGCGGAGTATGCCTTCGACCTGATGAACATGAAGGAATGGTGGGCAACCTATGAGAGCTACACTGGGTTCCGATACTGGGGAATCAAGTACGCTCAGTACCAGAAGCCGTATCCACAGATGCAGCATGAGCTAGGGGGGTCCAGGATCTTCTTCACCACGAAGGAGGACTGGGACAGGTTCGCCAAGCCCATGCTTAAGGACAGGCTTGTGATCCGACCTGCTCCTGCGGACCTCCTCGCCTCGGCGGAGAAGGTCGTGGTGCCCGCAGAAGTGGAAGTCTAGCCACCCGTCTGGGACAAACAGCGTTAGGGGTTCGTAGCCTCCTACATCGCCAGATTACTACTTGTGAGAAACGACCCCTATCTTTTATAGCGCTTGGCGGGCGCGAAGAAGCGATGACCAAGCTTTATGATCTGTCACAGCCCCTGAATCAGGAGACGCCTTTCTGGCCTCTCTATCCGCCTTTCGAAGTGAAGTTCATCAAAAGGAAGGTGGAGCACGGCGTCAACGCGATGTACATCATGACGTCGATGCACATGGGGACCCACCTCGACGCGCCCCTGCACTTCGTGACGAACGGGAAGACCATCGATCAGATACCCCTCGAATGGTTGTACGGTCCCGGCATTATCGTCGACGTGAGCGAGGTGGGTGACCTCGGAATCTATACCGAGGAAATCGTCGAGAGGAACGCGAAGGAAGCGGGCGGGGTCAAGGACGGCGACCTCCTGTTGCTGTACACAGGCTGGAGCAAGTTCGCTTGGTACCAACCCCCCAAGCCCAAGGGGACGGCCGACGAAGAGAGGTACACTCACATGCACCCAGGACCCACGAGGGCCTTCTGCGACTACCTGCTCAGGAAGAAGATTCACATCTGGGGAGTGGACGCAGTCTCCACTGACCATCCGATGAACCTCCCCATCGGGCGGTTCCTTCCCAGGGTCAGTGAGAAGGTCAGCGCCTTCGCCGCCAAGAAATACGGGGCTGAGAACCTGCCCAAGCTCTTCCCGGCTGAAGACTATCAGGTCACTCACAACGTCCTCTTCCCTCAGGACTGCATCCACATCGAGAACCTGGGCGGTCAGATCGAACAGGTCCTCGGAGGCAAGAAGGCTGTCCGCACTACGATCGGCTGCTTCCCGTTCCTGTTCAAGGGCGGGGAGGCTGCCTTCGCCAGGGTCGTAGCCTTCACCTAGGAGCGGGGTCGGTGCAGAGCCGGATGGTAACAGTTCAGCCCCCCTCGGTGGGTTGGCTTCTTTCGTTGATCGAGGACGGCAGGATCTTCGATGTTGACGGAAGCGCGGTGGACCTCAGGGACGGAGTGTCCGCTGAAGCGATAGCCCAAGATGACGGCGTGATAGCTGGGACGGCACGCGTGGGAGGGAACGAGGTCGCAATATTCGCCCAGGAGCCCTCCTACAAGGGCGGGTCCATGGGCCTAAAGCACACGAAGAGGCTCGAGAAACTCGTCGCCATCGCCACGGACAGGGGTCTGCCGGTCATCGGCCTCTACGACTCGGGGGGCGTCAGGGTCCAGGAAGGGGGGAACTCCCTCGAGGAGGCGAGCGCTCTCCTAGGACAGCTGATGAAGGCGAAGGACGCGGTGCCGGTGGTCAACGCTGTGATGGGGACTACCACGGGGGCAGCAACCTACTCTGCCTACATGGGCGACGTCCTCGTAGTGACGAGGGGATTGAGCAGGATGTTCGTCTGGGGCCCTGGAGTCGTGAAGGCTGAGACCGGGGCGGAGGTTGGCATGGAAGAACTGGGAGGGGCGGATGTGCAGGTGGCCAACGGGACCGCGTCTCTGGCGGCTGAGGGCGAGAAGGAAAGTCTGGAGCTTGTGAAACGGGTCGTCGGTTTCTTCGCGTCGAGGCAAGGGAATCCGGTCATGCCACGGGCCACGGTCAAAACCGAAGACCCGCTGGGCATCATCGAGGGAACCTTCGACGCGGCGTCGTTCCTGGAGTTCAGGAGCGGCTTCGCGCCCAGCGTGACTACGGGCCTCGCCCGGCTCGAGGGAAGGACTGTCGGGGTAGTCGCATCGAACCGGAAGGCCCTCAGGGGGTTCATGGACAACAACTCATGCAAGAAAGTCTCCAAGTTCGTCTCCATGTGCAACTCCCTGGCCGTCCCTCTAGTCACCTTCCTCGACAGCCCTGGATTCTACCCCTCAGCAGAACAGGAGAGGGCCGGCCTGATTGCGTTGAGCGGGGAGGCAGTCAGGGAATACGCATCCGACCGATGCCCGAAGGTCACAGTCGTTTCGGGGGAAGCCTACGGAGGCGTCTTCGTGGGTTTTGCGAGCAAGGCTCTGGGAGCGAAGAAGGTCTTCGCCTACCCCGGAGCGAGGATCTCGGTAATGGGTCTCCCGGCGTTCCTTGAGATCTTCCAGAAGAGAAAACTCGAGGCCCTTGAGGGTGAGCAAAGGACGAAGGAGCTCGAAAGGGTGTCACTGGAGTTCCTGAAGCAGATGGACCCGTCCATAGGGGTCAGGCTGGGATACATCGACGAGATCATAGACCCGGCGGATACCAGGGCGAAGCTGGTGGCAGCCTTCCGGGCGTCCGACGCGAAGTGAACGGTTCGTCTCATTCGTCCGCGCTGTTCTGCGTCAGCTCGACCAGGACGTGTCCGCTGTCCCTAGGGTGCATGAAGTTGATCTTGCTGCCGAACTTTCCGTCCGCCGGCTTTTCGTAGAGGAAGCGGAACCCCTTCGCTGCCAGTTCCTTCATGCTGGCTTCGATGTCCTCGACCGAGTAAGCCACATGATGCAGCCCCTCTCCCTTTTCCCTTAGGAACTTCGCCACGCTGCTTTCATCGCTGAGGGGCTCAAGGAGCTCAAGGCTAACGCTCCCGGCCTTCAGGATGGCGATCTTCACCTTCTGACCTGCCACCTCTGTCCTCCTGACTTCGAAGTCCCCCATCCTTTGGTAAATGGCGAGTGTCTCGTCGATGCTCTTGACCGCAACGGCAACATGATCGAACTTCAAACCGGACCACCTAGAAGGCCGCGGACGCCTTGTAGACGCCGTAGACCAATCGCAGGGCGTCGCTGATCTCGCCTACGGTGCACCTGGCCCGCACCGCCTCAGCGACAGCGGGAAGGAGGTTCTCGCCCTCCTGGGCTGAACTCTTCAGGCGCTCGAGTTTCTCCTGGACTGTTCCACCGTCCCTGGTCTTCTTCAGCCTCTTCAGCTTCCGCGTCCTCTGCTCTTGGATCCTTTCGGGAAGGAGCTGGACCTTGGTACGCCCCCTACGGGCGGGCTGGAAAGCGTTGACGCCGACGACAATCCGCCGTTTACTTTCAATCTGGAGCTGCTTGTCATAGGCCGCATTTACGATCTCCCGCTTGACGTATCCGCTCTCGATGGCCTTCAACATCCCTCCGATCTTCTCGATTCTCCTTATCTCTTCGAACGCCAGTTTCTCGAGCTTGTCTGTCAGGTACTCGAGGTAGTAGGAGCCGCCGAGCGGGTCCGTGGTCAGCGTCACACCCGATTCGTGGGCGATGAGCTGTTGGGTCCTGAGGGCCAGTCTGGCAGATTCCTCTGAGGGGAGCGAAAGGGCCTCGTCCATTGAGTTGGTGTGGAGTGATTGGGTTCCGCCCAGCACGGCGGCGAGAGCTTGTATCGAGATCCTCACGACGTTGTTGATGGGGTCCTGGGCTGTGAGAGTTTCGCCCGCCGTCTGTGTGTGGAACCTGAGTTTCATAGATTCCTCGTCCTTCGCCCCGAAATCCTGCCGCGCTATCTTTGCCCAGATTCGCCTTGCCGCCCGGAACTTCGCGACTTCTTCCATGAAGTCGTTGTTGCATGCGAAGAAGAACGAGAGGTGTGGTGCGAACTGGTCGAAGTCCAGTCCTCTCTCCAGAGCTGCACGGGTGTAGGTCATGGCGTCAGCGAAGGTGAAGGCGAGCTCCTGGACCGCGGTGGAACCAGCTTCCCGGATGTGGTAGCCGCTTATGCTGATGGGATGCCACTTCGGATAGTTCTTCACCGAGAACTCCACCAAGTCTATGGCGAGCGACAACGAGAAGGCTGGCGGGTAGATGTAGGTGTTCCGGGCCAGATACTCCTTCAGTATGTCGTTCTGGACGGTTCCCCTAATTTCGTTCTTGGGCACGCCAGATTCCTCCGCTATCGCCACGTACATCGAGAAGAGGACAGGAGCAGTGGCGTTAATCGTCATGGAAGTGCTCACCTTCCCCAGGTCTACCCCAGCGAAAATCTCCCGCATGTCGTCCAGCAGGCTCACCGCCACTCCGACCCTCCCTATCTCACCAAGGGCGCGCGGGTTGTCTGAGTCAAAACCGAGCTGAGTTGGAAGGTCGAAGGCCAGGCTCAGGCCCGTCTGACCTTGGCCGAGCATGTATCGGAGACGCTTGTTCGTCTCCGACGAGGTACCAAAGCCGGAGTACTCCCTCATCGTCCAGAGCCTCTTCCGGTACATTTCGGGATGGATGCCCCTGGTGTAGGGGAACTCGCCTGGAACTTCTTCCATGGGCGGGCCCTCGTCCGCTGTGTAGACGGGCGAGACCTCGATGCCCGACAGGGTCTTGTGCTCCGAAGAGTCCATTTTGAGCGCTGCCGCCTCTATCTTGCCAAACTCAGGGTCGCATTGTTAAACTTGGTTCCTTACCGATTCGGGGTCCCAGTGGCGCCTGGGAGTCGTGCGTGCAGGTCTGACCTGGGCAGAAGGTTTAGGGCGCTAGTCTGGGGTGGGGAGGCTGGCCTTGAAGTCTGCAGCCCTATTGCTTCTCCTTGTCCTCCTGCTATCGGCTGCTACCGCCTCGGGCCAGAAAGCAGATTCCACCATCGACTACGGCCGTTCCTGGCCCCGTTCGATGACGGTCGACCCCGCCAGAGGGATTCTCTACGTCGACGGCATGTCGGGGATCTACCCTCCGACCGGCTACTCTTTCGGGATAGTCAACGTCTCGACCCACCTGGTGGAGAGGGTGCTCCCCTTGAATGTCACGTCGGGAGAAATGACAATCGACGAATCGAGCGGAGACGTATACGTGGCAGGGTACAACTCGATCGAGGTCTTCGACGGGAGGACCCAGGAGTTCGCAAGGAACATCTTCCTAGGAGTGCAGGTCTTCTATGTCCTATACGACAGCGCTTCCCGGAGTCTCTTCGTTTCCAACGGCCTGAACAAGGTCTTCGAGGTCGACCCCCTGTCGGGGAGGATCCTTGCGAGCGCCACGGTGGGGAACGGGGCCGAGGGAATGGCGCTTGACCAGAAAAGCGGAGAGCTCTATGTCGCCGACTACCTTTCTGATTCGATATCGGTATTGAGGGCCGATGGACTAGCCCCGGTGACGACCATAGAGCTTCCCGCCCTTTCCTATCCGGCGCAGATCGTTTTGAACTCGAACACGGGGAAGCTCTATTCCACCACGGGAATCAACTCGATAGACGTCGTCGATACCTCGACCAACCGCTTCTTGGGGAGTGTGACAGTGGCACCCCTGGCCTCCAACTCCACTCTTGCCATTGCACTGGACCAGAAGGCAGACCGCGTCTATGTCCTGACAGGACCGGGAACGACCATCGTTCAGGTCGATGGCGCCGGGGATACGGTCAGGGGGAGATTCAGCGTGAGTTCAGATGCCTACGAACTTGCGGTGAACCAGGATACACAGGAGCTCTATGTCACGGTCTATCACCAGATAGATGTCTTCCCTCTGACCCAAAGTGGGACGACCGGGGTTGTTTCTGACGCATTGCTTGTCTTGCTCCTGGCCGTGGGGGTAGTAGTGGCTGTGATCCTCGCCCGGAGGGCCTCGAGGGCGGCGCCTCCTAACTCGAGCCAAGACAGATAACTGCTCGGGGGGAAGAGGATGTGGCGTTGGACATCATTGTCCGGCAGGCAGCGGTGAGGGGCAGGAAGGGGCGCTGGGACGTGGGGATCGAGAACGGAAAGATTTCTGAGGTGCAGGAGAGGGTTTCCGGTTCGGCCGAGCTCGAACTGCCCGCTAACGGAAGGCTTCTGACCCCGGGGTACGTGAACATCCACTGTCACCTGGACAAGTGCCTGACAGGGGCCTGGGCCGACGTCGGAGCTGGGCCGAACGTGGGGTCTCCTGACGTGATTCCCAGGGCGACGAGGGTCAAGGAGAGATTCACACAGGACGACATAGTCTCCAGGGCCAGTGAAGCGGTGAAGTCATCAATCCTAGCCGGCACAACCGCAGTAAGGGCGTTTGCAGACGTGGATACGGTCGGAGGGCTCCTAGCAGTGAAGAGCCTGCTCCGAGTCAAGGCCACATTCAAAGAGGCGATCGACCTGCAGGTCGTGGCCTTTCCACAGGAGGGAATCCTTAGAGATGCAGGGACCGAGGAGCTGCTCGAGCAGGCCCTCGAACTCGGAGCGGACGTGGTCGGGGGAATCCCCTGGTACGAGAGCACAAGAGAGGCATCGGAGCATCACACTGACTTCGTATTCGACCTGGCGAAGCGGCACGGCAAGGATGTACATGCGCTGATAGACGACACATCCGACCCAGGTTCGAAGAACATAGAATACCTGCTTTCGAAGACGATCAGGGAGGGCTTCAAGGGACGGGTGGCGGCCTCGCACTGCAGGGGAGCCCTGGACTCGCCGGACGCGGCCTACGCGAGGCGGGTCGTTGGACTGGCGAAGGAAGCAGGAGCAACCGTTGTTGAGAATTCGCACGTCAGCCTCTTCATGTACGGTAGGACTGACGAACATCCGGTGAGAAGAGGAGTTACGAGAGTCCGGGAGTTCCTTGAGGGAGGCGTCAATGTAGCCATCGGTCAGGACGACATCGACGACCCCTACTACCCGTTCGGCAGAGGAGACATGCTGGAGCTGGCTCTGATTATGGCCCACGCGGCGCAGCTGAGCACCCCAGAAGACCTCGAAAAGGCCTACGACATGATAACCACCAATCCGGCGAAGGGGATGCGCCTATCCGGGTACGGGATGCAGGTGGGGGATGAGGCGGACCTTGTGCTTCTGGATTCGACCTCAGTCCATGAAGCCCTCAGGATGCAGCCGGCAAGACTGGCGGTCATACACCGAGGGAAGCTCGTCGCTGAGACCAAGGCGGAGCGCAAGCTCTACCTCTGATCGGCGCTAGTCCAGAAGGTCCCCGTTGAGATAGAGGTTAGTTTTCAGGGTGAGGCCGGCCTTCCGGAGAGTGTTGTGAGCGTAGCACATGTCCTGGGCCTCTTTCGCAAGCTCCACGATTGCATCCCTTGGAGCATTGCTGGATACCCTGACGTCGTAGATCATCTCGTCAAACGCACCTCCGATTCTCCTGTCGAAATGGCCGCGGGCAGTCATCTGCAAGTCATCGAGGGAGATTCCCTTTGCAATCGCCGCAGTGGAATACTGGTTCATCAGGCAGGATGCTGCCCCAGCCAAGAAATAGGCCAGCGGGTTCGGCCCCTGGTCGGTGCCGCCTCTCTCTGCCGGCTCGTCGACGATAAACACGAAGTCTCGCTTTCGGGCCTCCATCTTCAGATGGTCGACCCGCCTGAGATCGACGCGCTCGGCCCCGAAGAGGAATTCCTTGTCGGAGGCCTCGTGGCGCTTCCTCACGTGCTCCTTTATCGTATCAATAAGGCGCTCGTCCGCTGTCAACGTCCGTTCGGCTAGGCCGATTCTATTTAGGATTTCACCGGCCGAAGTCGATTCCATCCGTTTCTGAGGGTCGTCAGGACGTTCTCCGCCCATTCGAGAAAGGATATAATGAAACAAGAGGGAATGGATTCAACTTGGTGCGTGGGTTCAGGGATTACGTGCCATTGGGCCGGGCCCTGGAAACCGTCGAGCGGCTCTCTCGGGACCGGTCCAGAAGGGAGGAAATAGGAGTCAAGGATGCATACGGCAGGGTCGCAGCGGATGATGTGTCGTCGCCTTCGGATGTCCCCGATCGGACGCGTTCGCACATGGATGGTTACGCGGCCCTGGCTTCAGACCTCAGAGGAGCCTCGCCTCGCACGCCCAAAGCCCTCAGTCTGAAGCCAACCAGGGGCACAGGTCACAGGAGGGCGATCAGAGTTTCGTCCGGTCAGACGGCGAGCGTGGTCACCGGGGGCCTGCTTCCACTCGGCGCTGACACGGTGGTCCCCGTAGAGGAGGTCAAGATGGTCGGAAGCAGAGTCATCTTCACTGCCAAGAGTAGGCGTGGCAACCACTGCTTCGAGGCCGGGTCGGATGTCAGGAAGGGAGACATCCTGGTGAGACGCGGGAGAACAATTAGGGCTCAAGAGATTGGCCTCCTGGCTCTACTGGGAGTGAAGACGATCGCTGTATGGGCGAGGCCTCGGGTCGCACTGATCGCGACGGGGAGTGAGCTGGTCTCCGCCTTCGGTCCCGACGACCCCTCGAGGGTGAGGGAAAGCCATACGCCGATCTTCGAGAACCTGATAAGGGAAAACGGCGGGGAGCCGGTGGTCTTCGGGATTGTTCCTGACGATGTTGGCAGGATTGCATCTGCTCTGGAACTTGCCCTCAGGAATTCCGACCTGGTGCTGACTCTTGGAGGGACCTCGGTGGGCGAAAGGGACCTCGTGGAGAAGGCGCTGCGGCGCGTGGCTAAGGGAGAGGAGATGATCCACGGGATCGGAATGGACAGAGGGAGGGTCGCAGGATTAGCAGAGGCCAGAGGCAAACCTGTGGTCATGCTCCCAGGACCAGTCCAGGGTGCCATGAACGCGTTCGTCCTGCTAGCACTTCCCTTGATTTCAAGACTGGCCGGGAGTAGAAGGGCCAGAGAACCGAGCGTTGTCGCCAGGCTGGAGACCGGATGGAAGGCCAGGAAGAGGTTTCAGCACTTCACGAAGGTCATGTACGTCAGCCTCAGGAGAAGGGGGAAGGTGTTCGTGGCGAAGCCCATGGTCAGGGACACGGAGTCGATGAGCATCCTTGTTGAGTCCAACGGCTTTGTGCTAGTCCCTGAGCGCACTGTCAGCCTCCGTGCAGGAGCTGATGTGGAGGTCAGGCTTCTGCCGGGATTCTCCTATCTCAAGGGAGGATTCCTCGAGGAAGGATAGGCGTCACTTTTCGAACCTGTCTCTGAGGCGGAGGAGGTCTTCCTTTGTGTCGACGTCCGCCACAACACCGATGTCGTCCACCTGGACCTTCACGACTTCTTTCTGCATGCGCTCGATCAGCCCCTTCGCCCCGCTGTCTCCTCCGATTCTTCGGAGTTCGGGAAAGAGCCTCCTGTCGAAAAGAACCGGGTTCCCCCGTCGTCTCTGGAAGTAGGGTGCAACTATGAGCCCCCTGGTCTCGGAATATCTCTGGAGCATGGAATCTATCGTGGTTACGGAGACGAGGGGCTGGTCGCCGAGGGCGACGACAGCGGCAGAAGCCCTGGGGTCCACAACGTCGATCCCCACCCGAAGGGAGGATCCAAGGCCCTGCTCGTAGGCGGGGTTCAATACAATCCGTGCGCGGCCGAACTTGGAATCCTTCAGGATCTCATCGGCGCGGAACCCCAGGACAAGGACGACTTCGTCGACCCGCGATTCGAGGAAGCGACGGACGATTGTTTCCAGCATCGTCTCACTGCCAACCTTCAGGAGCTGTTTCGGCTCTCCGAATCGTGTCGAACTTCCCGCACCGAGTACCACCGCCGATATCATTGCTTCATTCGTCTCAAGGGGAGGCCAAGGATAAATAAGCAAGACAGGGAGAAAACCCTTCCTTGAACCAGGGGGAGTTCGCAAGGGTGC
The DNA here is from genome assembly GCA_027887005.1 of Nitrososphaerota archaeon. NCBI lineage: Archaea > Thermoproteati > Nitrososphaerota > Nitrososphaerota archaeon. The sequence goes on along the minus strand of JAPCJI010000003.1, from coordinate 9,367 downwards.
TGAGCGGCCTGATATCACATAGGGAACCCTTCGTCCTGGCGACGGTGGTCAGGATTGAGGGGTCAAGCCTCGGAAAGCCAGGATTCAAGGCCTTGATTTCAAAGGACGGGGAGACGCTGTATGGGTCCCTAGGAGGGGCGTGCCCGGAGTCTGCGATCGCGAACGCGATGAGGACGGCCATAAGTACGGGCACACCGAAAGTGATCACGGTGTACCTCGAGAGCGTCGAAAAAGCGGTCGAAGCGACTATCAGGAGTCAGACTGACGACGAAGTGCACGTAGAGACCAACTGCGGGGGGGTGATGGAGGTCTATGTTGAGCCATACCTGCCGCAACAGAGACTCTTCATCGTCGGCCAGGGCGGGAAGGACGACGTGGAGAATGAACTCGTGAAACTGGGAAAGACCTTGGACTTCGAGGTGATTGTGGTGGACCATGCTCCCCTCCTGACCGAAGAGCCGGACGAGCTGATCAGCCGGAGCGACTACGATCTTTCGGAGCTCGGAGTGGGCGAAGCGGATTCGGTGATAGTTCTGACCAAGGGGGAGCGGGACCAAGAGGTCCTGGTGGCGCTTTCCAAGTTCCGGCCGAGGTACGTCGGCCTGGTCGCGAGCAGGATGCGGGCCCAGGAGGACATCGAAGGCTTGAGGAAGAGAGGGGTGAGTGAAGAATTCATCGGATCAATCAGGGCTCCAGCTGGAGCTGACCTGGGAGGCATCACCTCGGCAGAGATCGCCCTCAGCATTATTGCAGATGTAGTTGCAACGAGACACGGGAGGAAGCTCCCCCAGAAGGGCGGCCTAGAACGAAAGCCCCTGGGCGCATAGTTTGGTACTCCTGTCTTTCCCAATCTCGTACCTCGTGACAGGGTTCCTCTTTGGAAACGGCGTCCCTCATTTTGTCTTTGGCGCCGCTGGGAAGGTCTTCAGAAGCCCCTTCGGGCAGAGGTAGTCGCCGCGGACGAATTTGATTTGGGGGGTCTCTAATCTGATCGTCGCGACCGTCATCGCTGGAAGTCTGACGGTCTTGAACTTGGGCAGCAGCTACGCCCTGGTCGCTCTCTTCGTAGGGTTCTGGCTGGCGATGATCATGTTCGGTATAGGAATCAAGAGGTTCCTGAACGAGCCCTAGGACCGACCATCGGTCGAATGGGTCTTCCTTCGACCCAGACCCGTCTTCCCCCCTTCAGAGTTTCGCGCTTCCAGATCGGGAGGGATTTCTTGATGCTTTCGATCGCGAACCTCGCAGCCTCGAAGGCCTGGGCTCTGTGGGCTGCTGAGACCGCCACGGCAACGCTCACTTCGCCAACGTTTAGAGTGCCCTCCCGATGGACGAGCCGTATCTCCTTGATGCGCCACCTCTTGCGCACCTCCTTCTCGAGCTGCAGAATCCGATGGTCTGCCATCGAACGGTAGGTCTCGTATTCCAGGGCCATCACATGCCTTCCCCGGTTGCTCTTCCTGACAGTGCCCAGAAAAATGACGGATCCGCCGGCCGAGTCGTCCCGGACTGATTCGAGGACTTTCGCTGGGTCGATCGGCTTCTTCGTGATGCCTGATTTCAGGCTAGTCAATCAACCACCCACCACGGGGGGAAGGAGAGCAACGCGGTCCCCATCCTGGAGGTAGGGGTCCTCCAAGGTGACCTCGGCGTTCACTGCGACCTTCACCACCTTCTGAAGCGTCCTGAGGCCCGGATGAATCGCGTAGACGAGCAAGAGGGCTTCGCTTACCCTCGGCGTCCCGGCGAAGTCGACGACCTCGCTATGCTTCCCAGCAGCCTCTCGGGCCTGTGCGAAGTAGATGACCCTGATGCGAGCCACTGCATTACCCACCTATCGCGTTCATGTTCCGGGGGTTTTCCCAGCCTTCCTTTATCCATGGCATGTACCCTACCCCGTCGGGCTTCCTCCAGACCGCCTGCTTGAGGAAGGAAGCGAGTTGGGCGTCTGACCCCCCGTTTCGAACTATCGGTTTCAGGTCGTGATACTCGGTGTCGAAGAGGCACGAAAGCAGCTTCCCGTCGGAGGTGAGGCGAAGCCTGTCGCAGTCGTCGCAGAAGGGAGCGCTCATGGGAGTGATGACTCCCAGTTCTCCCCTGCCGTCTTCGAACTGCCAGACCGAGGCGGTCTCTCCTTTGCTCCTCCCCCTTGGGACCAAGGGGAACTTGGAGGCGACCTTTTCTAGTATCTCCTCCCCGCTCACAATCTTCTCTGGACCCCAGATTCCCAGGCCGTCGAGGGGCATGAACTCGATGAACCTTATTGACATGTTCCTCTCCCGGGCGAACTCGACTAGCTCGAGGATCTCGTCGTCGTTGTAGCCACGGATTGCGACCGCGTTGATTTTCAGAGGCCTCAGGCCCGCACGGACGGCCTCGGAGATCCCCTGCAGGACCCGCGGGAGGGCGTTGGCTCCCGAGATCTTTGCGAAGCGGTCCTCCCTGAGGCTGTGCAGGCTGACTGTGACTCCGCGCAGGCCTGCGGCCTTCAGCGCCTGGGCCTTCTCAGCAAGGAACCAGCCGTTCGTGGTCATGTCGACCGAGTCGAGTCCTTCTATGCGCGCGAGCCTGGCGACGAGCCCTTCGACCCCCTTTCTGAGGAGCGGCTCACCTCCGGTGACTCGGACCCTGTTGATTCCGAGCGAGACCAGGACCCTGGCGACGCGCTCGATCTCCTCGAACGAGAGTATGTCCTCGCTGGGCAGCCAGCGGATGGATCCCTTGTCCGGCATGCAGAACAGGCAGGCAAAGTTGCACCGGTCGGTCACCGAGATCCGGAGTTTCCCCGCCACCCTGCCCTTCTTGTCCAGCAACTTTCCTTCAGGGAGCGATACGGACTGACCGGAATCCAATTACCTCGGATTCAGGCGTATGCGTGGTAATAAGCTTCCTTCGAGGAGGTTCAGGGTAACCTCATATCACGGCTGGCGCGACGCGGCTGTCGTGGGTTACAGGCAGGTCGACATTTCCAGGAAGCTTGTCTCGGCAAGGACGGCGACCGCGGTAGGGCGAATCCGGCTCACGCGCAAGACCGTAGACCTCATCCGCAGGGGTCGCATCGAGAAGGGCGACCCGTTGTCGCTTGCGAAGATCACAGGGATCATGGCAGCGAAGATGACGCCAGAACTCGTCCTCCTCTGTCACCCGCTGAGAATCGAGGGTACCACTGTAGAGGCTTCGTTGGGGCCGTCAGGCGTGGAGGTTTCTGTTACCGTGTCCGCAACGGAGAAGACAGGCGTGGAGATGGAAGCGCTGACGGGGCTCCTGGTAGCCCTCCTAAACGTCTGGGACGTTGTCAAGGCCTACGAGAAGGACAAGAAGGGACAGTACCCCACGACGCGAATCCATGATGTGCAAGTGCTGAGGAAGGCGAAGTGACCAATCCGCCCAGGGCACACAGGGCCAGGGGGAAGGGCACGCTCTCGTTCTACCTGGTCACCGTCAGCACCAGTAGGTTTGCGAAGATGAAGGAAGGGTCACAGTACGCGGACGAGTCGGGGGACATGGCTGAGCTGAGGATCTCGGAGGAGTCCCACAGGGTCCTGGGGAGGAAGCTCATCTCCGACGACCGCAGGATGATTCGTTCAGCTGTGAGGGGATTCCTCCGAAGCAAGGGGGACGTCTTGCTCCTTGTCGGAGGAACGGGGGTGTCCCCGCGTGATGTCACAGTCGAAAGCGTGGCTCCTTTCTTCGACAAGGAACTGGTGGGCTTCGGGGAACTGTTGAGGAGCATCAGCTTCGGCAGGATTGGGAGCGCTGCGATGCTCACCAGGGCAACCGCTGGCACGGCCAGGGGCAAGCTCATCGTCTGTCTGCCCGGTTCCCCTGACGCTGTGGACACAGCTCTCAAGAATTTCCTCTCGGAGTTCCCCCATGTGATTGCCGTGGCGAGGGAGGGGGGACCGATGAAACATGGCGGTGTGCGTTCAAATCGTAAGTGAGCCAGCAGGAAAGGAGCCTCAAGCTGATAGGCTCGAGACCCTCACCGGAAGGGTTGCGTCGGTGGTCTACGGATCACTCACCGGGTTCCTCGCCGGGCTCATTGGCCTCGGTGGAGCCGAACCGCGGATTCCCTTCATCCTCTACTACCTTCGTTTGAGTTTGGAGGAGATGATTGTCGTCAACCTTCTCATCAGTCTCGCAACTTCCTCCTTCAACCTCGCCGTCCGGGCGAACGCCGGGCTGTGGTCCGGGGATGCCGCGGTTGTCTCCGTTGCAATGGTGGCTGGATCGCTCCCAGGAGCCTATGCAGGGGCGGTGATGAGCCAAAGGGTGTCCAAGCGGGCCCTCAAGGCCTTCATCTCCCTAGTGTTGAGCCTCGTAGTTGCCAGGGTGGTGTACGGGCTCCTCTTCCCTGCGAGCGGGAGTGGGGCCCCAGCCCTTTCCCTCGAACTCGCGCTCTCCTTGACGACCGGCTTCGCCGTGGGCGTTGTCAGCGGCTCCGTGGGTGTAGCTGGAGGAGAGTATAGGATTCCGATCCTCACCTACCTACTGGGCTTCCCGATCAAGGTAGCTGGGACGGTGAGCCAGCTGGTGAGCCTCCCCACGATGGTGGTCGGGATTTGGAAACACAGGCGTCAAAGCACCTTCACCCGGAGGAGCATTAGGGGGGCAGCGATCCTTGGAACCCCGTCGGTCGCAGGCGCGGTCCTAAGTGGCTTTTTGGTCGTGAGAATACCGGCGACCTACATTGAAATCCTGTTCGCGCTGATTCTCACCTACACTGTAGCCGCCCTCTCCTGGGAGGTGGTCCGGGGTGGGAGGGTTGGGGACGACACGAAAAGGCAAGAGGAGATGCCTCTCCCCGATGGAAAAGTGTAGGGCCATTGGAACACGACCTAGTGATTCAGGGCACGGTCGTGGGCCCGGAAGGACTTAGCTCTCTCGAGGTCGGGGTGAGCAAGGGCCGGATTTCTGAAATCAGGAAACAGGGGTTAGTTGGCAGGCGCAGAATCAGCGCGGGGCGATCCCTGATCTTCCCAGGATTCATCGACGTCCACGTCCACATGAGGGAACCGGGGTGGGAGAACAAGGAGGATTTCAGGACTGGCTCCGAGGCTGCAATTCACGGCGGGGTGACGACGGTGGTGGACATGCCGAACAACCCCACCCCGACGACCACCCGGGAAGCACTGGACGAGAAGAGGAAGCTCGCCCAGTCCAAGGCTCGTGTCGACGTCCGGTTCTACGGTGGGGTGACTAGCGAGAGCCTGGGGTCCGTGGAAACGATCAAGGATGGAGTGGTAGGATACAAGATCTACCTCGCCAGGACCACGGGAGAGCTGACATTTCCATCTGAAGAGCTAGGGAAAGCGTTCGGCCTGATCGCCAGGACGAGGAAGCCAGTGAGTCTCCACTGCGAAGACCAGACGGTGATTGACGGGTGTGCGAGCAAGCTCGAAGGGAAGCGGAGGCCAGACGTCCACTGCGACATTCGCCCTCCCCAGGCCGAGATCGAGTCGGTCACGAAGGTGGTTGAGGCGCTCCGTGGAGCCAAAGGCCTGCATGCAAACGTCTGCCATGCCTCGACATCGGAGACGATTTCCCTGGTAGAATCGGCGAGGTCTGAAGGATTGCGACTGGAATGCGAAGCGGCCCTCCACCATCTCTACTTCAACAGGAAGGCGATGCTGGATAATCCACTCCTGAAGACCAATCCACCGCTCCGGGATGAATCGGATAGAATGTCCCTGGTCGAGGGGCTCCGCAACGGGAAGGTCTCATTTCTTGTCACGGACCATGCCCCACACTCCAAGGCGGAGAAGACGTCCGGGGGGATGAGCGGGGTCCCCGGCCTGGACGATTACGGGCACATAGTTTCCTGGTTGATCAGGACGGCAGGGACCGAGCCTGCGGCGATTGCGCGGGCGACGTCACGGAAGCCGGCATCCTACTCGGGCCTCACGGACAGGGGGCGGATAGAGGAGGGGCTCAGGGCTGACTTCGCCATCCTTGACATAAGCTCCCCCGAGAAGGTGACCGCTGAGGAGGTCCGCAGCAAATGCGGATGGTCGCCCTACGAAGGGATTGAGTTCCCAGGGAGGGTCAGATGGACCATAAGAGGGGGCGAGGTTCTTTTGGACGACTACGAGCTGGTCAGCTAGGTTTTGTAGCGGGTGTTCCGCCAGGGGACGAGGTAGGACTCATGGCTGCGGTGACGTTCTTTGCGGTGCGCCCTGCGTAGATGTACAACAGGATGAGGATGACCATCGCAACCAGCAGAAGGCCAATGGTGTAGGTGTAGTAGAGGTAGGCGAAAGTAGAGAGCGCGGCCATCACCACCCCCCAGCCTGCATAGTAGTGCCTGTCCTTGATGTCAACGAAGAAGAACGCGCTGATGATGGTCCAGACGCCGACGAAGAGAAGCGCATAGGAAACCGCGTAGGTCCCATTGACTAGGCCGAAAAAGAAAGCCGCTGCAGCGACAAGGATGGAGACGATTACCCCGCCTCCCCAACCAAGTCTCAATGAAATCTGCTCACCCTTTCTTTCTCAACCCCGATTATTATGCGTTGATATCGGTCCTGAGAGAGCGTCTAAGGCTGCCAGCTCGAGGGAGGGGCGGGAAAGGGACCGAAGCGGCCTTCGAACGCGTTGACGACTCTCAGAAGGACGGATTCGTCGAAGGGCTTTGCGGCCAACTGTACGCCCACGGGGAGGCCGTCGGAGAGGCCGGCCGCCACCGAGATTGCGGGGAATCCGACGGTGTTGAACGGAAGGGTGAGCCTGAGGAGGGCCGTTCGGACGTCCATCTCCTTCGCACCGGCCATCACGGACGAGTGGCCGAGCAGGGGCGCGGGAACGCAGGTCGTTGGAACGGCGACGAGGTCGACTTCTTTCATGGAAGAAATGAACCTCTCCATCAACGTCGGCCTCGCGTTCTGGGCGCTCACGTAGTCCACGCCGGAGACGTTCTTCCCCTCTTCGAGCAGCCTCCTGGTATCCTCGCCATACAACCCAGGGTGGGCCTCGAGCCAACTCAGGTGGAATGCCGTTGCCTCGGCCTTCCTGATGGGGAGCCATAGTTTGTAGGCCTCCTCCGCACCGTCCAGGTTCGACTCTTTCACCTCGCACCCGAGTTCGGACAGACGCTCCAAGAAACCGTTGAACTTCTCCTCCACGGCCGGGTCTATCTGGTCGTGGAAGAACCGCCTGGGGACGCCGACCCTGGGGTGCCCCAGTGGAGCGTCCAGGTCTTTCAAGTAGTCCGGGACCTCGGCCGATACAGTGGTGAGGTCCTCCTGGCCATGCCCGGCAAGAACCTGAAGAAGGGCAGCAGTGTCCCAGGCACTCGATGCGAGGGTGCCGACAGTGTCGAAGGAGGGCGCCAGTGGGATGACCCCAAGCCTGCTGATCCTGCCGTAGGTGGGCTTCAGGCCGAGCACGCCGCAGAGGGCAGCGGGGATCCGCACGGACCCGGCAGTGTCCGTCCCGAGGCCAAGGGGGGCCAATCCCGCTGCGACTGCAGCCGCCGACCCGCTGCTCGAACCTCCGGCCATCCTCTCAGTGTCCCAGGGATTGCGGACCGCGCCGAAGTGGGGATTCTCGCCGGTCACGCCCGAGGCGAACTCGTGGAGGTTGGTGGTTCCGAGGATCACGGCTCCTGCAGCCTTCAGCTTCTGTGCCACCGTGGAGTCGTAGGGCGCGACGTTCTTCGCCAGTATCTTTGAGCCAGCCGTGCACTTCACCCCTTCGATGTAGATCAGGTCCTTGATCACTATGGGCACCCCGTCCAGGGGGCCAAGTCGCCGCTTCTCGCGTGCGCGGAGCTCCGAAGCCTTTGCTGCAGCGAGGGCAGAGTCTCCCAGGATGGTGATGAAGCAGTTCAGACCCTCGTTCACCTTCTCGGCCCTTTGCAGGTAGGCTGTTGTGAGCCCGACTGGGGAGGCGGAACCGGATTCGTAGGCGTCTGAGATTTCCTTCGCGGTCCTCAGGGTCGTCATGGGCGAAGAGGGCAGGTGAACCCCTTATCAGTGTGAGTCCGGCAGAGGGGTTTCGACCTGGGTTTCTCACGGGGCTGGCTGCATCTATATCTAAGCCCACCAGGACTCGGAGACGGTTGGTCTCAGTCCGGACGATGTCCGCTGTGGGTGTCTTCATGATCTTTCTCTCGACAGGCATCCCGTGGCTCGAGGTGACGGGAGACAGTTCGGCCGTCTTCTCGGGGCTCGACATCTACGGTCAGTTGGGCTCGGTCTACGGCGTCTGCCACTGCCCCCCGGACAACCTGTCACTCGGGGGCGAACTTGTCCTGGTATTGCTGCCGTCTGTCACTCCGCCAGGGGTCCTCTCACCGGGGATCCTGATGTTTCCTGTGGCGGTATTCGCGGCCATCCTGGCTTTCGTGAAGCTGAGGCTTGTGGTCGTCGCGGGGGTGCTTGCGGCCGCCAGCGGCTCTCTGTGGGCGGGTGGATTGGCTCTGATAGGCAATCAGGTAGTGACTAGGCTCGAAGCCTGGGAAATCATCGCGAACAAGCAGGCAGGAATCACGACCACCGCGGCCCCGCACTTCTCCGTCGACCCCTCCGTGGGCCCCTACGTGCTCCTGGCAGGGGGAATCGTTCTCCTTGCGACCTACGTCCTAGACAGGCGTGAGAAGCTGGACCCGTCGGATGATTGGTCGGTCTAGGGGGCTGAGGGGAACGAGCTCGACTCATTGCCATCGGTGGAAGGCGGGATGGTCCTCCTTCACCCCAACAAAGAGCCCGGTCATCGTGGCAGTCGTCCTGCCAGCGGCCTCGACCTTCCCTGCGACGTAGACCTTGTCCCCGGCCACCTTGGTGGGCCAGGCCTTCAGGTGCCACTTCTCGTTCATGGGCGTCGGGCTCAGGAAGCGGACGGTGTACTCAGCGGTCACGGTTCCTGGAGGGGCCTTGAGGCCTCTCGAAGTCATGAGAGTGTAGGTCGCTGTCCAATTACCGAGGCAATCGAGAAGAACGGAGATGATGCCCCCGCTGGCGAAGTCTGAGAACGCCGCGTGATGCGGCTCTGGCTTCCATTCTGCGACCAGCTCCTCGCCATTGGGTACAGTCTTGATGTGAAGCCCCTTGGGGTTCTTGGGCCCGCATCCAAAGCAGATGCTGTTCGGCGCATACTTGTCTTGGAGGTTCTCCAAAGAGTCCAATCGAATCCCTGACAGACGTGTGACGAGGGGTTTACCGCGATAATATCGCTTGCGGTCCAGGGTCTCGGGCTGCGGTCAGCGCGCCAGCCTGGGTCATGGATCCCCGCATGCTTTCCCAACTATGAGAATTGTCTCCTCGTCTTATTAGCATATTCGAAAGCCCGAATATCCAAGTGAGAGAATGGCACAGATAGTAGCCACGCAAACCGCAGACAGGACCGTGCAGGATTCTAAATTGCTCGT